>NZ_DBIC01000014.1:0-2886 GCF_002296545.1 Herbaspirillum sp. UBA812
GGCGGGCGCGACCGTGATCGAGCGTTGCGAAGTCATGCAGGTGGGCCACGATGGCCGCGACTTCGTGGCCGAAGCGCGGCAGGGCGGCGAACCCTTGCAAGTGCGTGCGGAAGTGCTCATCAATTGCGCCGGTGCCTGGGCCAATCGCGTGGCGCAATCTTTTGGCGAGACCGTCCCCCTGACCAGCGGCCACCCCAGCATGGTGGTGACCGAACCGATTCCCCACTTCCTGCCCTGGAGCCTGGGCGTGGAGGGCGGCTCCATCTACTGCCGCCAGGTGGCGCGCGGCAACGTGGTGCTGGGTGGCGGCCGGGGCTACGAGCAGGATGAACTGCGCGCCCGCGCCTCGCACGATTCCATCCTCGGGCTGCTGCCGCAGGCGGCGGCCTTGCTGCCGGCGCTGCGCCATGTCCACATCATCCGCAGCTGGAGCGGGGTGGAAGGCTACCTGCCGGACCACCATCCGGTGATCGGCCCCAGCACTACGCAACTGGGCCTGCTGCATGGCTTCGGTTTCTGCGGTGCCGGTTTCCAGATCGGGCCGGCTGCCGGTGAGGCGCTGGCCGAGCTGGTACTGCATGGCCGCAGCACCATCGCGCTGGATGCTTTCTCGATTGGCCGTTTCCTGCCGCCACGTTCCGACGCTGTCGACCTGTTGTCCTCCCACCCTGAAAGGAAGATCTCATGATGTCGCTTTCCCGCACCGCTGCCCTTGCACTGTTGCTGGCCGCCACCGCTACCCAGGTGCAGGCGCAGACCCGCACGCTGTACGTCGGCATGAATGGCGGCAACATGGAGAAGACCTTCACGCAAGCGGTGTTCGCTCCCTTCGAGCAGAAGTACAACGTCAAGATTGCCGTGGTGCCCGGCGGCTCGGCCGACATCCTGGCCAAGGCCCAGGCCGCCAAGGACAAGCCGCAGATGCATCTGATGTTCCTGGACGATGGCGTGATGTATCGTGCCGTCGGCATGGGCCTGTGCGAGAAGCAGAAGCCCAATCCCAACCTGGCCAACCTGCTGCCGGTGGCGCACATCAAGGATGACCTGGCTACCGGCGTGACCATCAGCGTCACCGGCCTGGCCTACAACACCAAGGTCTATGCCGAGAAGGGCTGGGCACCCCCGACCTCGTGGCTCGACCTGGCCGATCCCAAGCTCAAGGGGCGCGTGGTGTTCCAGTCGCTGCCTTCGTCCACCTTCGGGCTGCATGCCTTCCTCGCCTTCAACCAGCTCAAGGGCGGCACGGATGCCAACGTCGATCCCGGCTTCAAGGCCTGGCCCTCGACCATCGGGCCCAATGTGCTGGAGTACATCTCCAATTCGGCCAAGATTTCCGAGATGGCACAGACCGGCGAAGCGGCCCTGTTCCCTTACACGCCCACGCAATCGACGCTCTTGAAGAGCAAGGGCGTGCCGGTGGAATACGTGCAGCCCAAGGAAGGCGCCATCGTGCTGATGGTGGCGCAGTGCGTGATCGCCAACAACACCGAGCCGCAGCTGGCGCAGGAGCTGGCGGCCTATCTGCTCTCGCCGCAGGCGCAAGCACTGGCGCTGGAAAACGGCAACTACAACCCGACCAATACCAAGGTCCAGGTCAGCGGCACGGCCGCGGCCGAGCAGGCGCGCATGAATGGCTTCGTCAAGGCCGCGCGCGCGGTGGACTGGGATGAGATCAACAAGAATCGCGCCGTGTGGAATACGCGCTGGAGCCGCACCATTGAGCGATAAGATCGGCAGCTCGTCGGCCTGAAACGCAGGAATGCGTAAATGATTTATATGATATTGCAGAACCTCTGGTAGTTTTTTACGCCACCTGCGCGGTGGCGTTTTTTTTGCGCTGATGGCGCGTGATCCCCATTTTTGTTTATCTGTGACATCGATAAATCGATGTCGATTGTGCAATGGCGCAGATAAACCACAGCAGACTGTCCCGAGGCGCGCAGTGGCGGGTAGGGCAAAAATCGCGTATAATGCATGGATCGCTCAAGAACCGAGCGGAAATCCTGATCCCCACGCGCCTTGTCGTACAGCATCTTGCAATCCGCGTGATTCGCATCTTCATCCGCTTCCCCGAGTAAAGAAACTGCGCTGCCGGTCTCGCCGCCAGCGGGTTCAACTGTCCTCCGACCTTAACGCTCCCGGCCTCCCCATGGCGTGGCCAGTCGTCAAAGCCAGAGATTGCAAATCCCCGAGCCCTTCCTCCGTGAGGTCGCGTGCTCACGCACAAGAAAGAGAAAATGGCAAAAGAAGAACTGATCGAAATGCAAGGACAAGTCTCCGAAGTCCTCCCCGACTCGCGTTTCCGCGTGGCGCTGGACAACGGCCATTCGCTGATCGCCTATACGGCTGGTCGCATGAAGAAGAATTTCATCAAGATCCTGGCGGGCGACAAGGTCACGCTGGAACTGTCTCCCTACGACCTGAACAAGGGTCGCATCATCTTCCGTCACCTGGAACAGCGCGGCCCCAGCGGCCCCCGTCCGGGTTTCCGTCGCCGCTGAGATCGCGCGGCGCATCCCTCCCACGCCCAATGGCGTGGTGCGCCGCCTGATGCCCTCCGGCCCGCCTGTCCTTCACGACGGTATGCGCCCTCCCATGATCGGTTTTGCGAAAGAAAAAAAATATGCAAGCTCCGGTCACTCATCAGGAGCAGTACAAGGGCTTTCACATTTCACTGCGCTGTCAGGGCGAGGGTGGCTTGTGGGAGGTTGCTGAAGTTCATATCGCCGACAGCGGCGGGCTGGCGCCGCCCCTGTTTCCGCGCCGCCAGCTGCCTGGCCGGTTCGATAGCGCGCTACTGGCCGTGGAGCGCGGCATGGGTTGGGCGCGGGCGGTGATCGACAATCTTGATCCGGCGCTGGATGGGGATTGGCTGAAGTGAATTGC
>NZ_DBIC01000288.1:0-2952 GCF_002296545.1 Herbaspirillum sp. UBA812
CTGGCGCATCGATTTCCAGCTCGGCTGGGACGCCGATCCCGAGGAAGAAAAGAAGCCCGAAAACGTCATCCCGCGTATTCAGGCGATGCTGGGGCCGGAGGTGGAATTCGAACTGGAATGGGTTTCCGTCTACCAGTTCGCCTGCCGCCGCATCGACAACATGCGCTACCAGCGCGTGCTCTTTGCCGGTGACGCTGCGCATCAGGTATCTCCCTTCGGGGCGCGCGGTGCCAATACCGGCGTGCAGGACATCGACAACCTGATCTGGAAACTCAAGCTCGTCATCGATGGCCAGGCCCCGGTCAGCTTCATCGACAGCTATCACGAAGAGCGCGCTTTCGCGGCCGACGACAACCTGCGCCAGTCCACCCGTTCCACCGATTTCATCACGCCCAAGAGCCGTGCCAGCCGCGTGCTGCGCGATGCCGTCCTGACGCTGGCCGAGCACGAGCCGTTCGCCCGCACGCTGGTCAACAGCGGCCGCCTGTCCACGCCGACACCTTATGTGAGCTCGTCCCTGAACACCCCCGACAGCGTGCCGTTCGGCGAGCGCATGGTCCCCGGCACGCCCTGCGCGGATGCGCCGGTGCGGCAGGGAAGCCGGCCCGGATGGCTGCTCAGTCAGCTGGGCGAAGGCTTCACGGTGCTGGTATTCGGTGCGGGAGATTTCCCCGTCAGTCTGCAGGCAGCGGGTCTGGAGATTCCGGTCAAGACCATCGGTCCCGCCGGTTCCGGGGCCCTGCTGGAGGATGTGCAGGGATTGGCCGCGCAGCGCTATGCCGCGCACGAGGGATGCGCTTACCTGATCCGGCCGGACCAGCACGTGGCGGCCCGCTGGTCGCGCTTCGACCCGCTGCAGATCGCTGCCGCCATCAACCGCTGCGTTGGTCACAGCATGGTGCAGGCCGCCTGCGCCTGACGGGCGCGCTTGAGGTGATACATGCCCTGGTCGGCGCAAGCCAGCAGGGCATCCATCGAATTGCCGTCATCGGGATAGCGTGCATGGCCCAGGCTCGCGCTCACCGTCAGCATCGTATGGCCGATCTGGAAGGGGGCGGCGAGCGCCTGGGTGAGCTTGTCGCGGATGATGCGGATGTCGCCGCTGGCGACGATGTCGGTGAGCACCACGAATTCATCACCGCCAATGCGGGCGATGGTATCCGCATGTCGCAGGCTCGCCCCCAGTCGTTCGCCGATCTGCAGCAACAGCAGATCACCGGCGGCGTGGCCGTGGCGATCGTTGACCAGCTTGAAGCCATCCAGATCCAGGAACAGCAACGCGAAGCTGCCCTGTGCGCGCTCGGCGCGGGCGATCGCAGCGGCGATGCGTTGCTCCAGCAGGCTGCGGTTGGGCAGGCCGGTGAGGCCGTCGTAGAGCGCCTGCTGGCGCAGGCCGTCATTGGCGGCGCGGGCTTCGCGCAATTGCCGGTGCAGCTCGCGGCAACGGCCGCGCGCTGACGCCAGCAATGCGCCCAGCGTGCCCGCCAGGCCCAGTGAGGCGACGGCACCGAGGCCATCCAGTGAAGCGCCGGTCCAGACCCGCTGGACCAGCCTGAACCATTCGCCGTTATCCATCCCAAACATAAAAGACCGCGCTTTCTTTCATTGCCACGCAGATGAACCCTCTGCCATAGATGTTCCGGATCTCGAAGCGGGCATGCGCCAATTGCCCCAGCTTCTTCCGGAGGCGATAGATGATGGTGTCGATGCGATGCGGATCGATGATCTCGGCTGTGATGTTGAGCGCATGCATCAGGTGTTCCGCACTGACCGGGAAGTGCGGGCTGAGAAACAGCGTCGTCAGGACCGCGCATTCGCGCTCGCTCAGCGCCACCCGTTCGTTGTGCGGACTGACCAGCGTGCCGCGGCGGCGATACAGGGTCCAGGCTTCCGCACTGCCTGCCGCCGGCGCATGCAGGATGCGCAGGCGTCGCAGGAAGGAGCGGATGGTCGCCAGCAGCAGGCCTTGCCGGATCGGTTTGTGCAGGATGTAATCGGCACCGTCGTGCAGGGCTTTTTCCTGCGCATCCTCGCTGAGCTGTTCGCCGATGACGACGATCCCGAGCATCGGAAACTTCTGCCGCAGATCGGCCACCAGCGGAAGCAAGCTGATGGTGAACCGGTGCGTCTCGATGATCAGGACGGCAGGCTTTTTTTTTGAATCTCGCCCTCCAGTTCCGACAAGGCCGCCACTGCCCGTACCGGCAAGCCGCTGGCATGCAAGGCCTTGAGTACAACGCCGGCTCCCTCGCCTGGATGCTCTACGATTAACACTGCCACGTCGTTCACATCCCCAAAATGAAACAACCCTGATAGTCCGCTCTTAACGGATGAGTATCATTATTGGTTACGTTATACCTGCTTTTGTCTGGCGGGAGTTTCACAGAAAATCTCGATTTTGTTATCAATTTGAAAGGCGCGGCGCGATCATTCCGCGCCTTGTGGCCGACCGCAAAAGTGCGCCCATTGGCGTTTGCAGGCGAAAAAAAACGGCAACCCGCAGGTTGCCGTTCTTATGTTGCAAGCTGCCGGGAAGGTGGCAGCCAGACGACAGGCGTGCTGTCGAAACACATGCAAGTCTCAGTAGATGTCCAATCCGAAATACTGTGCAACGTCGCCTTCGGTCCAGTCCTTGATGACATTGCGCTCCAGCAGCACGCGATATTCCGAGCGCTGCAGGCCGTCGTCCTGCTGGACGATGCGGCTCTCCAGGGTATAAACGGTCTGGTGGATGCGGGTGGTCATCGAAGCATGCTTGATGATGCTGCCCGCTTCCGGTTCTTGTTGTTCGTCATTGGCAGGGATATCCATCAGCGTTCTCTCATTTCATGTGCGCGCGCCGCGCCAGGATTTTTTCGATCTTTTCCTTGAGCGTGGTGGCGTTGAAGGGTTTGACGATATAGCCATCCGCACCTTCCTGGGCTGCCGTGACGATGTTTTCCTTCTTGGCTT
>NZ_DBIC01000288.1:3263-7665 GCF_002296545.1 Herbaspirillum sp. UBA812
TCTTGGCTTCGGCCGTGATCATCAGCACCGGCAGATGCGCCAGGGAAGGGGTGGAGCGGATCTTCTTGAGCAGGGTCAGGCCATCCATGACCGGCATGTTCCAGTCGGTCAGGACGAAGGTGATGTTGGAGGCTCCGGATTCCAGAATCTTCAGGGCCGTGGAGCCGTCATCGGCCTCCACGATCTTGGTGTATTCGAGTTCCTTGAGCAGGCCGCTGACGATGCGGCGCATCGTCGAAAAATCATCGACGACGAGAAAGTGTTGGTCTGTATCAGCCATGGTGAAAAGCTACCTTGAGGGAAAGGTGTGATGCGCAGCAAACAGCAAATCGCGCGCCGGTGACAGGTAGCGCCGATGGCGCCCGCCGGCGCTGCCGATCAACGGAGCACCGGAACTGGCCGGAACGGTTGCCGCGCAGCCCGCGGTCGTGGAGGATCAGCGGATCAGTTGCTCAGTGCCCACTTGCCTGCGCTGTTCTTGCAGTAACGCAATTTCAGCGGCTCGGTGCCACGCTTGCTGGTGACCACCAGGTCCACATTGGCGCAGGGCGGGGTGCTTTGCTCGAAGGCCGGGGTGATCTTGGCCGTGGTGGTGGGCTTGGGGCCATCGGTCCACTGCGAGGTCTTGCCGTTCACGCCGGCGTCCAGGGACGCGGTGATGGCGGCATACAGGGAATTGATCTGTTCTTTCTTCAGATCGGCCACGGCCGTGTTGGAGAAGAAGTCCAGATTGGCCTGCGCGTGTGCCTGATGGCTCAGGACCGCGGCGCAGATCAGGCCAGCGTGGGCGGCCAGCTTCAGGAAGCGGAAGCGGGAGGGGGTACGCTTGTTCATGGCTTGCTCGTTTCTCAATATCGGGGGGGTAAGTGGCGTCATCCGCCATCGGGGGGAATGGCGGCGACGTTCCAGCCACTGTTTATACCAGAAGTTACGGTGCGCCCAAACTTGTGCTTGCACGGTAAAGGTCCCGCTTTTCCTGCTTTGCGCTACGATGCGGCTCGTCATAATGCGCCAGACTGATGTCATTACGTACACGATGCTTGCGCCGCAATTGCGCCGTACAAAGGCCATGCAAACGATTGCAGTGATTCATTTCCAATACAAGAAAAGGGGAAGCGATGAAGTCATGTCTGATGCGTGCCGGGATGGTCCTGGGCGCACTGAGCGCCATGTTGTCCATCCTGCCAGTTGCTGCATCGGCCCAGGCCCCCGCCACCCCGGCGGTGCAGGCGGTGGCCTCCGGCGTGCGCTATCAGCTGATCGGCCGCTGGGATGTTGACAGGCTCAACAGCATTCTGCAAAAGGATACGCCGGCATTCTCCGGCGTCCCCGTCAATTACTCCCCCGCACGCAATGCCGTGCGGCTCTATCGCATCACGTATCCTTCCGTGATCCCGGAGCGCGGCAACCAGCCTATCCTCGCCTCGGGCTTGCTGGCGTTGCCGGATACGCCGGCCAAATCCTATTCGCTGGTGTCCTATCAGCATGGCACCGTGTATGAACGGCAGCAGGTCCCGTCCTTCCCCGAACAATCGCCCGAAACGCAGTTGATGATTGCCCAGTTCGCCGGGCAGGGCTATGCGCTCATCGGCGCCGATTATTTCGGCATGGGCATTTCCAGCGAGCCGGAAGGCTACATGGTCAAGGGCAGCCACCAGCAAGCCACCTATGACATGCTGCTGGCCGCGCGCAGCGTGCTGGCCAGCATGGGGGTGCGCGAGGACAAGCTGTTTCTCTCCGGGTGGTCGCAGGGTGGTTTCGTGACCATGGCCTTCCTTGAAAAACTGGAAGCGGCCGGCGTCAAGGTCGATGCGGCCACGACCGCCAGTGCACCGCTGGACGTGTTCGCGCTGCTCGAAGGATTTCTCACTTTTCCACGCCCCAATGATGCGGCCTGGCTCAACAGCATCGTCATTCTGTCAGCCTTTGCCTTCGAAAATTATTACGGTGTGCCGGGGTTGGCGCGCTCGGTGCTCACTGATGCGGCCTACCCGGTCGCCAAGAATGCCTACGATCGGCAGCCCTTCAATGTGGCCGATATTCCGACCGACCTGCACAAGCTGATGCGGCCGGAATATTTTGACCCGCAGTATTTCGCCCGGTCCGCCTATGGCCGCCTGATCGCGACCACCCAGGCCTATCGCTGGGTGATCCGTTCCGACGTGCGCAATTACTATGGCGAAACGGATGAGGCCATCACCCCCGGCGTGGGTCGCATGGCCATGACCTATGCACAGGCCATGGGTTCGGGGAACACGCGGGTACAGGCGGTCTCCACCGGACCGACTACGCATCGCGGCACCTTTGCCACCGCAGTGCCCGCGTGGAAGCGCTGGTTCGATGAAAAGGTGGCGGGGCAGTAACGCGCGTTGCTTGCCGTGGCCGCGGCGCAGGCCGGATGGAAGGGCGCAAGGGCGGATCAGACCTGTGTCTGCCCCTTTATTCTGCCGTGATGCGGCAGCTCATCCGGCTTATCATCCCCGCACCGGCACTCCCGCCGGTCCTGTCCGACTCCACTGCGCAATCCACATGAATCCTCTCCGCCGTCTCCGCCTTGGCCCCCGCCTGGCTGCGGGCTTTGCCGCCCTCCTGCTGTTGCTGGTGATCATCACCTTCATCGGCATCACTCGCATGTCTTCGCTGGACACTACCTCGTCCCGACTGAGCGGCGCCATTTATCCGAAGGTCAATGCGGCCCAGAAGATGCAGTACCTGATGATGAATATCGCCCGTTCGGCGCGCAACATCATCATCCTGGAAGATGATGCCCAGATGAACAGCAACAAGCAGTCCATCGACAAGGACCTGGCCGAGTACCAGAAAACGCTGGACTATCTGCGCAATTCCGTTTCGACCGATGAAGGACGTAGCCTGGTCGCGCGTGCAGATGAACAGAGCAAAGCCTATTTCGCTTTTACCAATGATGTCGTGGCACTGGGACTGAAGAACCAGAACGTCGAGGGACAACGCTTGCTGTTTGGCCCTCGGTACAAGACGCAAGGGGAGTTGCTCGCCACCTTGCAGCAGATGGTGACGCGCTTTGAGGGTCAGATGCGCGAGGCCAGTGAAGCAGCGCATGCGACTTACGTTACTTCTGCAACTATCCTCGGCGTCTCGGCAGCGGTGGCGGTTCTGCTGGGCCTGATCGCTGCACTGGCCATCAGCCGCTCCATCACCGTACCCATGGCCGATGCCGTCGATGCGGCCCGCAAGGTAGCCAATGGCGACCTGACCAAGACCATTACCGACAGCGCACCGGATGAAACCGGCGACCTGCTCGGTGCGTTGCGCGAGATGAATACGGCACTGGTCGACATCGTTTCCAACGTGCGCACCGGTGCCGATACCATCGCCACCGCGTCGCAGGAAATCGCTGCCGGTAACCAGGACCTGTCGGCACGCACCGAACACCAGGCCAGTTCGCTGGAAGAAACCGCCTCTTCGATGGAGGAGTTGACCTCCACCGTACAGCAAAACAGTGCGAATGCCCGCCAGGCCGCGGAGATGGCACAGGCCGCTTCCAACGTCGCCGGGCAGGGCGGTGCCATCGTCGGCGACGTGGTCAGCACCATGGATGCCATCGATGCCTCCGCCCGCAAGATCGTGGACATCATCGGCGTGATCGACGGCATTGCCTTCCAGACCAACATCCTGGCGCTCAACGCAGCGGTGGAAGCGGCACGTGCAGGCGAGCAGGGACGCGGCTTTGCCGTGGTCGCTACCGAAGTGCGCAGCCTGGCCCAGCGTTCGGCGGCGGCCGCCAAGGAGATCAAGGTCCTCATCGGCGACTCGGTGGAGAAGGTCGACTCCGGTGCGCAACTGGTCAAGAAGGCCGGCCAGACCATGGATGAGATCGTGCAGAGCGTGGCCCAGGTCAATACCATCATCGGCCAGATCAGCGCCGCCGGTGAAGAGCAGCGCGCCGGCATCGAGCAGGTGCACCAGGCCGTGGCGCAGATGGATGAAGTTACCCAGCAGAATGCGGCGCTGGTCGAGGAGGCGGCAGCCGCTTCACGCTCCATGCAGGGGCAGGCCGCCGAACTGGCCGAGAAAGTGGCCGTCTTCCGCTTGCCACAGCAGGCAAGAGGTGTGCTGGGATAAGTCGCCGGGACGGCTCAGGCCGCCTAAGCCCCAGGAAAGCTGTCCAGATATTGGGCAGCTTTTTTTATGGGTGAAGGACGCCGATCACGAGCCATCGCCTGAAACGGCATGAGGAAAGGAATGGAGGGGAGAAAGCCGCAACCGGAACCGGTTGCGGCCAGGATGCATCAGTTGTCGGGCAGTTCGCCCTTGGCGGCCAGGTCGATGGCGCGCACGATGGCGACGGCTTTTTCGATCACTTCCGCCTGGCTGGAGACGCGCATGCTCTTCTTGAGGTGATGGATGTGATCGCGGGTCTTGC
>NZ_DBIC01000164.1:0-12335 GCF_002296545.1 Herbaspirillum sp. UBA812
GTCGGCGCTGAAGCAGCCCTGCGCCGCGGACCCTGCATCGTCACCGACATCGCGCGCGATCCGGTGACCGAACACCTGCGGGTGCTCATTGATGTAGAGATCTACCCGTCCTGCGGGGCCTGGCCCATCATGGGCAAGGAAGGCCAACTGCTGGGCGTGTTCGCTGCTCTGCTCAAGGAAAACCAGGCCCCCAGCAATGAGTACCTGCAGTTGGCCAACATCGCCGCCGACCTCGCCAGCGTGGCCATCGAGAGCCGCCGCGCCGACGAGCGCATCCGCCACCTGGCGCACTATGACGAACTGACCGGCCTGCCCAACCGCTTCCTGTGCACCCAGCACGTTTCCAATGCCATTACCCACGCCGAGCACCGCAACGGCATGGTGGCGGTGCTGCTGATGGACCTGGATCGCTTCAAGAACATCAACGATACCTTCGGCCACGAGGCCGGCGAAGCGGTGCTGCAGGAAATCGCCCAGCGCTTCCGCAATACCCTGCGCGAGCTGGATATCCTGGCGCGCGTGGGCGGCGATGAATTCATCGTGCTGGTGGATGACTTCGACGATCCGCTGCAACTGGGCGAGATTGCACAGAAGCTGCTCACCGAGGCGCGCAAGCCCTTCATCATCGACGGCCAGGAAGCCATGCTCTCGGCCAGTATCGGCATCGCCACCTATCCGGGCGATGGCGACAATGCGCAGACGCTCATCAAGAATGCCGACATTGCCATGTACCGCGCCAAGCACCATGGCAAGGATGACTATCGCTTCTTCTCCGACGAGGTCAACACCAATACGGTAGAGCGCATCGCGCTGGAAGCCGAACTGCGCCGCGCCATCGAACGCGCCGAGTTCGTGGTGCACTACCAGCCCAAGATCAACCTGGCCACCGGCGGCATCGTCGGTGCGGAAGCCCTGGTCCGCTGGCAGCATCCGGTGCGCGGCCTGGTGCCGCCGGGTGAATTCATCCCGCTGGCCGAGGAGACCCGCCTGATCGACCAGATCGGCCTGGTGGTGCTGGACGTGGCCTGCCGCGACATCGGCCTGATGCTGGAACGCGAACTGGTGTGCGGACGCATCTCCATCAATCTGACCGGCAGCCAGTTCGGCGATGAACATCTGCTGGAAGACATCAAGAGCGTGGTCCAGCGCCACGGCACGCCACCAGCCTGCCTGGAGTTCGAGATCACCGAAAGCATGGTGATGCACAACCGCGACCGTGCGATCGCGATCATGGATGGCATCCGTGCAGAAGGCTTCACCATTTCCATTGACGACTTCGGCACCGGCTATTCCTCGCTGGCCTATCTCAAGCGTTTCCCGGTCAATACGCTGAAGATCGACAAATCCTTCATCAACGACATTCCCGACGATGCCAACAGCAGCGCCATCGTGCAGGCCATCATCGCCATGAGCCATGCATTGAACCTGAAGGTGGTAACCGAAGGCGTGGAGACGGAGAAACAGTTGCAGGCCCTGCGCGAGTTCGGCTCGGATGAGTACCAGGGCTATTACTTCAGCAAGCCGGTTCCCTATGCGCAGTTCCTGCAGATGCTGGTGATGCAGCAGGAGCTCACGCGCCAGTCCAGCCAGATGCTGGTGACCGAGAGCGATCCGCCGTGAGCGCGCGGCTGCTTGCCGCCGGCTTCAGGACTGGCGTGCGGCCAGCCGGTCGACCTGATAGAGCGAGGGGAACAGGCGCATCCACAGCAGCACGATCAGCAGCGTGCCGATCCCGCCGATGAGCACGGCCGGCACCGCACCGAACCAGGCGGCGGTGAGGCCCGATTCGAATTCTCCGAGCTGATTGGACGTTCCGATGAAGACCGAATTGACGGCCGAAACGCGGCCGCGCATGGCGTCGGGCGTTTCCAGCTGAACGAAAGAGGAGCGCACCACCACGCTGATCATGTCGGCCGCGCCCAGCACCGCCAACGCGGCCAGCGACAGCGGGAAGGAGCGTGACAGGCCGAACACGATGGTGGCCAGTCCGAACACGGCCACGGCGATGAACATGGTGCGCCCTACCCTGCCGCCCAGCGGAAAGCGCGCCAGCAGCAGCGCCACGATCAAGGCCCCGGCCGCCGGTGCCGAGCGCAGCAGGCCCAGGCCGACCGCACCGGTATGCAGGATGTCGTTGGCGAACACCGGCAGCAAGGCGGTAGCACCGCCCAGCAGCACGGCAAACATGTCCAGCGAGATGGCACCGAAGATGGCGGGCTTGCTGCGGATGAAAGCCAGTCCTGCGAACACCGACGACAGACTGGCCCCGGTCGGCTTGGCCGGTGCAGCCTGGGCCGCCGCGACCTGGGCCGGACGCCGGATCAGCGACAACAATACGCTGCATGCAATGAACAGCGCGCAGCTGCTGGCATACACCACCGCTGGTCCCGCCACGTAGAGGAAGCCCCCCAGCGCCGGGCCGATGATGATGGCGAACTGGGTCGCCGAGGCCGAGCCCGCCACCGCGCCCGGCAAGGCCTTGGGCGACATCAGGCTGGGCAGCAGCGCCGACATGGTCGGTTTGGAAAAGGCCCGGCCCGCACCGATGATGGCCACGATCACGAAAATCATCTCGCGGCTGAGCCAGCCATGCAGGCTGCCCAGCGCCAGCGTGGCGGCAGCGGCGGCTTCCACCAGCGAACTGACGCGCGCGACGTTGCGGCGATCAAAGCGGTCGGCCACATGGCCCACCACGAACACCAGGATCAGCGAAGGAATGAACTGCACCAGGCCCACGATGCCGAGATCGAAGGCGCTGTGGGTGAGCTGGTAGACCTGCCAGCCAACCGCCACGATCTGCATCTGCAGGGCAATGGTGGATGCGACGCTGGCGCACCAGAAGAGCTTGAATGGGGTGTGATGGCGCAGGGATTCGGCGGCTTCATCAGGGGGGATGCTGGGGGAAGGAACTGACATGTCTCGTGGATGGGAAGGGAGTGTTCTGGCGTTATCGAGTCCGGGCACTGCAAGCGGCAACCGGCCTGGCGCGAGCGGTCTTGGCGCCGCTGCGGCCCTGCCCTGCAAGGCAGGACGAGCGCCGCTATACTACCCGATCCCGCGCCAGCCGGCAGGACACGCCCCGGTCCCTGCCTGCGCATCACAAGGAGAATCCGCATGCAGTACCGCCAACTCGGCCGCACCGACCTGAAGGTCAGTCTCATCACTCTGGGTACCATGACCTGGGGCGAGCAGAACACTGAAGCCGACGCCCACTCGCAACTGGACTACGCCGTCGAACGCGGCATCAACCTGATCGACGCCGCCGAAATGTATCCGGTCCCGCCCAAGGCGGAAACGCAAGGACTCACTGAACGCTATCTCGGCACCTGGCTGAAGAAATCCGGCAAGCGCGACCAGTTGCTGATCGCCACCAAGTGCACCGGCCCCGCCCGCAAACCACACAACCCGCGCCACATCCGCGGCGGCAACAACGAGCTGGACCGCAAGGGCCTCACCGATGCACTGCATGGCAGCCTGGAGCGCCTGCAACTGGATCACGTGGATCTGTATCAGTTGCACTGGCCCGACCGCAGCGTCAACAGCTTTGGCCAGTTGGGCTACGAGCATGTGGAAGATGAAACCACGGTACCCATCGAAGAGACGCTGACGGTGCTCTCTGAATTCGTGAAGGCCGGCAAGATCCGCACCATCGGCTTGTCCAACGAAACCGCCTGGGGCGTGGCGCAATTCCTGCGCGCGGCCGAGCAGCATGGACTGGAGCGCATCGTCACCATCCAGAATCCGTACAACCTGCTCAACCGCAGCTTCGAAGTGAACCTGGCTGAATTCGCCCATCGCGAGCAGGTCGGCCTGCTGGCCTACTCGCCGCTGGCTTTCGGCATGTTGAGCGGCAAGTACCTGGACGGTGCACGTCCTGCCGGTGGCCGCCTGACGCTGTTCGAACGCTTCGTGCGCTATAACAATCCGCAAGCGGAAAGCGCCACCGCGCAGTACGTGGCACTGGCGCGCCAGCACGGACTGGATCCGGCGCAGATGGCGCTGGCCTACGTCAACAGCCGCCGCTTCCTGACCTCCAACATCATCGGCGCGACCACGCTGGAACAACTGCGCAGCAACATCGACAGCGCCGAGGTGCAACTGAGCGACGAGGTGCTGGCGGGCATCGAAGCCATCCACCGCAAGCAGCCCAATCCGGCGCCCTGAGCCGAAACGGGTGAGCCGCACAGGCAAAAAAAATGACCGGCTTGGCCGGTCATTTTTGTTCGTAGCTACAGCGTCAGGAGAATCAGTCGCCGCCGCTTTCGGTGGCCACGGCCGCCTTCACCTGTTCGTCACGCGCACCATACCGCGCCGCCATGACGGCACACACCATCAGCTGGATCTGGTGGAACAGCATCACCGGCAACAGCACCATGCCGATGGCACCGCTGGAAAACAGCACCTTGGCCATGGGCACGCCCGAGGCTAGGCTCTTCTTGGAGCCGCAGAAGACGATGGTGATCTCGTCCTCCTTGTTGAAGCCCAGGCGGCGGCTACCGAAGGTGGTCAGCCCCATGATGATGGCCAGCAGCACCGCATTGATGACCAGCAGCGCCACCAGCATCGACACCGGCACCTGGTGCCACAGGCCCTGCACCACTGCCTCGCTGAAGGCCACATAGACCACCAGCAGGATGGAGCTCTGGTCGACGAACTTGAGCCAGGACTTGTTGCGCTCGACCCAGCGGCCGATGAAGGGACGCGCGATCTGGCCGGCCACGAAGGGCAGCAGCAATTGATAAACGATTTTCAGGATGGAATCGAGCGAGGAATGCCCGCCGCCATCATGGGCCACCACCAGCACGCCCACCAGCAGCGGCGTGAGGAAGATGCCCAGCAGGTTGGAGGCGGACGCCGCGCAGATCGCCGCCGGCACATTGCCGCGCGCCACCGAGGTGAAGGCAATCGAAGACTGGACGGTAGAGGGCAATACGCACAGGAACAGCAAGCCCAGATACAGCTCGGGCGTGATGAATTGCAGCAGCACCGGCTTCAGTGCCAGGCCGATCAGGGGGAACAATGCAAAGGTACACAGCAGCACGGTGACGTGCAGCTTCCAGTGCGTGAACCCGGCCACCACGGCTTCCCGCGAGAGCTTGGCCCCGTGCATGAAGAACAGCAGGCCGATCATGAACGTGGTCAGCCCGTCGAAGGCCTCGGCCACCTGGCCGGTACAGGGAAGGAAAGATGCGGTCAGCACGACGGCCAGCAGCATCAGGGTCATGTTATCGGGCAGGAAGCGGGGACGGGCCATGGCGGTTTCGTTGTTGTCGTGATCGGGAAACCCGCAAGCTTATGTATACATAGGCTGCGGGCAAACCGCCATTCTACGTGAGAGCGGGCCCGGCTTGCAGGGCTCCGCTCAGGATGCAGGCCAGGATCAGGCCTTGCGCACGAATTCGGTCTTCAGGCCCATGGAGCCGAACCCGTCGATCTTGCAGTCGATGTCGTGGTCGCCCTCAACCAGGCGGATGTTCTTGACCTTGGTGCCCATCTTGACCACGCCACCGCCGCCCTTGAGCTTCAGGTCCTTGATGACGGTGACGGTATCGCCGTCCTGCAGCACGTTGCCCGAGGCATCGCGCCAGACGCGGGCCTGCTCGGCGGGAGCAGCCTGGGCACTCCATTCGTGGCCGCATTCGGGGCAGACGAACTGGCTGCCATCCTCATAGGTGAATTCGGACTGGCATTGGGGACAGGCGGGCAAGGTGCTCATGTAAATTAAACTCCGGCAATTGGCTTGAAAAGGCAGCGATTGTACTGCTTCTGTCGCCAACTTCACATAGCCTGCAGGACACAAGATCAAATAAGACGCAAATAAAAATGGCAGGCTTGCGAGCAAGCCTGCCATTTTCCTTCATATCATCCTTCATATCACGGCTGCGGAAGACGCTTTACCAGCCCCAGAACATCAGCCACCAGGCGGTATTGACCAGCGCCAGGCCACCGATCAGCGGCAACATCGCCAGCACTTGCTGAACCCAATGCGTGGCATGGCGCGCCACCACTTTCCAGCACAGCCACAGGCTCCACAGCGTCATGGCGGTCAGGAGCGCCGCGCGCACGTCATTGGCCCAATAGACCGGCCAGTGCTCGGCCCGCAGCAGGCTGATGGTGGTGGCCGAGAGGCCGACGAAGACGCCACAGCCCGCCAGCGGGATCAATGCCTGTACCAGGTGGTTGAAGCGGCTCCACTCCCATTTGCCCAGCAGGCGCGTGGCCAGCCCGAACATCAGCGCCACGCCGGTGCCGAGGACCAGGCCGGTGGCGAGGATGTAGCCCACGACCATGGCACCATCAAGCCAGGTAAAGACATCGCTTTGCTGCGGATAATTGGTCAGCAGCCACCACGGTGCCTGGGTCCCGAAAGGCCACATGATGTCGCGCTCGATCAGCCAGGTGGCGGTGTCCTGCTTGATGGCGATGAACCAGGGGCTGACCGTCCAGTGGAAGGCGCCGATGGCGATGCCCAGCAGGCCGTACAGCACCAGGGCGCTTTCCCACAGGTTGTTCTGGGTCTTGCCGAAGTGCACCACCTCCACCGCAGGCGGACGGAAGCTCAGGGCAATCGCATCCCGATGGCCACTGCAGCGGCCGCACATGTGGCAGTCGGAAGCCCCCTTCATATTGCGCAAGGGGACCAGCGGTGCGCAGTTGATGGGAATGATCTTGTGCTCGGGATGATAGGAGGCGCGCCATGCATCTTCGTTCACCTTGTAGTGAACCGGGGCCAGTTTGGCCAGCAGGCCGAAGACGCCATTGACCGGGCACAGGTATTTGCACCACACGCGCTTGTCGCGGCCATACAGGTAGCCGATGATCATGGCCCCGACCGTGGAGCCGCCCAGCACCAGCAGCACCGCTTTGGGGTACTGGTAGACGCTGACCATCTGGCCGTACACGGTGGTGAGGGCAAAGGCCACGAAGGGCCAGCCGCCCCAGCGGACCCATTTGGGAATGGCGCGTCCACGTCCGTGGCGGCTGGCGAACTCGGTCAGCGCCCCTTCCGGACAGAGCACACCGCACCACACCCGGCCCATCAGCACCATGCTCACCAGCACGAAGGGCCACCAGATGCCCCAGAAGGCGAACTGGGCGATCAGGGTGAGGTTGGACCAGAGATGCGCGGTTTCATCAGGCAGCGGGAGGAACACCGGGACCAGGATCAGCAGTGCATAGACGGCCACCACGATCCATTGCAGGCCTCGGATGAATGCGCCATGACGGCGCATCCAGTCTCCGGTACGCGTGAGCAGAGTCGGCGATTGCGTACAGGTTGTCATGAGGTTCAGACGGCTTCCTGCCTCTTGCTCTTGAGCTGAGGCTGGGGTTTTCGATAGAGGAACGAACATACCACGACCCAGTAGAGGGCGTAGACGATCACCGACAGCAGCGCCGGACGGGCGCGGTAGCCGGTCAGGGTCGAGACCAGGCTGCCCAGGGTGGTGGAGTCATCCAGCAGCGCCGAGGTATCCCAGAGCTGGCCGGTCAGCGTCATGGTCCAGTTGGCCGAGGCCAGCATGTCGGAGCTTTCCAGCAATACGTCGAACAGCTTTTCCACGCCGGTGACCAGCAAACCGGCCGCCAGCAACAGCAGAATCACTTCAGTGACCTGGAAGAAACGGCGCCAGGAGAAAATCTTTCCGCCCAGCTGCAGCAGATAGAAGGTCAGGAAAGCCAGCCCGAAACCGATCGCGCCTGCCAGCACCAGCGACGCCGTGCTGGCATCCTGCTGGCCCAGGCCGATACCGTAGAGGAATACGGCAGTCTCGCTGCCTTCGCGGGCGATCGCCAGCATCACCAGCACGAACACGCCCCACCAGTTACCGCTTTCATAGCTGGACTGCATGGAGCTTTCCATTTCCTTCTTGAGCGTGCGGCCGTGCTTGCGCATCCAGAACACCATCTGCACGATCAGCACCGCCGCAATCAGGACGATGGCAATCTGGAAGTAGGTCTGGGCGTCGCCCGAGAGCAGTTCCGAAAAGCCCAGCAGCGCTGCGCCCAGGGCACCGGCCAGCACCACGCCGGCGACCACGCCGCCCCACAGATAGGGAATGCCGCGCCGTGCGCCGACATCACCGTTCTTCAGCCAGGCATACAGAATGCCGACCACCAGAAGCGCCTCGACGCTTTCGCGCCAGACGATGAACATGACCTGTCCCATGAAACTCTTCCCTTCCTGAAAACCTGGACTTCCCTGCTTACCTACTGCTTGCGCGCATCCCCTCTTACTTGGCGACGATCACGCCGGGCGGCATGTTGAGGTGGAAGTCATCGAAAAACTTGTATTCGCCCGGACGCAAGGGGGCGATCACCACGAAGGACTGGGCCCCCGGTGCCAGCACCTTTTCCTTGCGCAGTTCAACGCTCTCGAACTCGGCGGCGGACTTGCCGATGTTGTGCACTTCGATCTTGATGCGCTGTCCGGCCGGCACTTCGATGCGCGGCGGGATGAGCTTGCCATCCTGCATCTCCAGCTTGAAGGTCAGCAGGTCGGAAGCGCTGGCCTGCACGGCGCTGCCCAGCATGGCCATCGCAGCCAGGGACAGGCAGATCAGTCGGACGATTCTTGCGATCATGAAAACTCCGGAACTCTCAAAACGGTGAAGCCGGTCCGCCATCAAGGCGCGGACCGGCATCGCATCACTGCAAACGTGCGGTCTGGATCAAGACCAGGCGACCTGCTTAGTAGCCGCCCTTCTTGCCGATACCGGCGAAGGTGAAGTCGTAGTTCAGCTCGAAGGTCTTGAACCACGGACCGACGCCGGTTTCCTTGTCGACGTGACGGCCGAAGTGGGCGTGTTCATTGGCTTGCGGCGAGGAGATGGTCAGCTTGAGCTTGTACTTGCCCGGGCCTTCCAGCTTGACGTTGTCGCCGTAGTGCGGACCGTCGTTGGCCACCATGGGCATCATGTCGCCCTTGATGGACTTGGTGGAACCGACCTTGGTCAGTTCGTACTTGATGACCATGTAAGGCATCCAGTCGCCTTCGGCGAAACCATTGGGGTTCTTGGCCACGGCGCGGATATCGGCTTCGAGGTGGATATCGGATTCATCTGCCTTGCGCATCATGCCGTCCGGTTCCATCTTGACCGGCTGCAGATAGACTGCATTGACTTCAAAGCCGTTCTGGATCTGCGGCTTGCCGATGGGGTATTCAGCGGCCGAAGCGGTACCTGCAAAGCACAGTCCGAATGCTGCGGCGACCGCCAGTTTTTTGAAACCGATCATTGCGTATTCTCCTGGTGACAAATGATAATGATTAGCATTAAGTATATCACCCTTTGAGGCTGCCGACGCCGCACCTTAGTGCAATCCTTCACAGCAATGCTGACCAAAGCGTAAAAACAGGTGAAGAATGAAAAACCGCCCGGCGTTGAAACCGGGCGGTTTTTCAGGGTGCGGAGGGTGCGGAGTGCGCCGGTAGCGGCAGGCTGCCACCGGTGCCGGGCTCAGAATCCGGGAGTCAAGATCCGGACCTCTGCGCTTAGAATTCTTCCAGCTCAGGGACCTCGCCGGACGCTACCGGCACTCGCGCAGACGCAACGGGCTTCACTTCCACGCTGCGCACCGGCATGGCTGCGCGCCCTTCCAGCTTGAAGACAGCGACCACGCTCTCCAGCTTTTCCGCCTGGCCCTGCAAGGCCTGGGCTGCTGCGGCCGCCTCTTCCACCAACGCCGCATTCTGCTGGGTGCCCTGGTCCATCTGCGAAATCGCCTGGTTGACCTGGGTGATGCCGGCGCTCTGCTCTTCGCTGGCGTCGGCGATGTTGCCCACGATCTGGGTCACGCGCTGCACGCTGTCGACGATATCGCTCATGGTGACACCCGCCTGCTCGACCAGCTTGCTGCCGCTGCCGACCTTGTCCACGGAGTCGTCGATCAGCTCCTTGATTTCCTTGGCGGCGGCGGCCGAGCGCTGCGCCAGCGAACGAACTTCAGAGGCAACCACTGCAAATCCGCGCCCCTGCTCTCCGGCACGGGCCGCTTCCACTGCCGCATTGAGCGCCAGGATATTGGTCTGGAAGGCAATGCCATCGATGACCGCAATGATGTCGACGATCTTGCGCGAGGAGGCATTGATGGAGTTCATCGTATCGACCACCTGGCGCACCACGTCACCGCCTTGCGAAGCGATATGCGAGGCAGATTGCGCCAGCTCATTGGCCTGGCGGGCGTTCTGCGTGTTCTGCAGCACCACCGAGGTCAGCTCCTCCAGGCTGGACGCGCTTTCCTCCAGCGCTGCCGCCTGCTGTTCGGTACGGGCCGACAGGTCGGCATTGCCGGCGGCAATCTGGCGCGCCGCCACGGTTACCGAATCGGTCGAGGTACGGGTCGTCGCCACCACATCGACGATGCGGGCCAGCAACTTGTTGAAGGCAGCAGCGGTGCGGCCGATTTCATCCATGCGTTCCACCGGCACCGGGCGTGACAGGTCCAGCGTCTGGCTGACATGTTCGAAGGTCTGCTGGATCTTGCCCAGGCTGCGCGTCACGCTGCGCAGGGTGCGGATGCCCAGCACGCCCGTCAGCAGCACCGCCACCACGATTACGGCAATCATCGCGCGCAGGGCGAAGGTGTAGGCAGCATCACTCTCCTGCTTGACGGTGTCGATCATCTGGCGCCCCACCAGAATGTGGTCTTCGAAGCCCTTCTTGGCAGCGGCGGCCGACACCGCCAGCGGTGTCCCGGCCTGCAGCGTGGCGCGCACGCCGTCCATGTCATTGGCATAAGCCGCGGCGAAGAATGGCACCAGGGCCTTGCGGTAAGCCTCGATGTTGGCCTTGTCGGCCTGGATCAGGGCGCGGTCCTTCTCATCGAAGATCAGATCGCGCTCATAGTGGGCGAATTCGTCATCCAGCGCCTTGTTGGAGGCATCGACCGCCTTCTGCAACGCGGTCTTGTCGGGCAGGTTGGCGAAGACCGAAAGACGATAGCCGGCCAGGCGTGAATCGGCCAGATAGCCCTTCAACAGGTTGAGGCTGTCCATGCCCGGAATGATGCGGTTCTGGATCAGTTCCAGACGCTGCTGGGCGCGCTGCAGCTGCCAGAGTCCGTCGGCACCGACGAACAGCAGCGCCAGCAGGGCTGTCGAGAGAGTGAGGATGAGGCGCTTGGTAATGGTCATGATGGAAAATTCACCGGAGAAAGGAAAGCGCGCCGGAGCACGCCGGTTCAGCTACAGAACGAAACAAGGAGATGAAGAAACAGGCCCGCTGGCCAACCCGCCCGCCTACGCGGCCAGCGGCGCATCCTGCGCCACGGCCCCCAGCAGCTCGCCGTGCTGGCGACAGAAGTCGACGCCGGCGCGATATCCCACGCCGAACAGCAGCTGCATGTTGGAAGCGGACCAGTCCAGCACCTGCGGCCAGTGATCCTGCGGCACACCGGCCATCAGATCGACCTTGAGCACCTGGCGCAGCGGCGCGCCGGTCGCGGGATCGCGGTTGTGTTCCAGCTCGAAGAGGCGCTGCTCGGTCTGTGAGATCTTGACCAGCGGCGTGATGATGGAACGCACCCAGGCGTCATACAGGTTGCGCGGCTTGCGGATCAGGCGATCCTCGCCCAGGATGTCCAGCACCACCAGGGTATCGACCTCACCGGCCGGCGCCACGCCGGTGGCGGGATCGGTGATGAAAGGCGTGAAGTTGAGCGTATCGAGCGCCGCGCCTTCGATGTAGTGCTCGCCATCGATCTCGGTGGGTGCATACAGGAAGGGAAAGGACAGCGAGGCCCGCACATGCGCCGGCGTGATCTGGTCTTTGTTCCAGATCTGCATCTGGTGGCGGTCGAGGTTGTAGGCGTTGATGTAGAACTCGGGGCGCATCTGCGGCACCGCCGAAAAATCGATGGATTGCTCGAGGAAGGGAAGATGGGCGCACAGTCCCAGGCTGCCCGAATGCAGGTCGGAAGGTGACAAGGCCGACATCATCAGATGCATCCAGTCATTCCACTTGGCCGAGGCGTTGGCGAAGTGTTGATTGAACATGGCGGCGAAGGGCGAGGCGGCCAGGCCCGGCATCTGCTGCCATTGCGCCAGCATGGCATCGCGATAGTTCTCCGCCTGCGTCCCCGGCTTTTTGAAGACCTTGTAGTTGACCGGGAACAGCTTGTAGATGCTGTCGGCCACGCCCACCTCCGCCCATTGCATCAGTGCGTCCTGCGGCGCGGCGTCGCGCGGTGCGGTCGCCAGCAAGCCCATGAGCACCCCGGCACCAGAGGCCGAGATGACATCGAACTCCACCCCTTCCGCGAGGAAGGCCGCCAGTGCTCCGGCGATCAAGGTCGAATTGGGCGCCCCGCCCCCGATGACCAGGGCCTTTCTGTTTCGT
>NZ_DBIC01000196.1:0-2601 GCF_002296545.1 Herbaspirillum sp. UBA812
CTTGTACACACCGCCCGTCACACCATGGGAGCGGGTTTTACCAGAAGTGGGTAGCCTAACCGCAAGGAGGGCGCTCACCACGGTAGGATTCGTGACTGGGGTGAAGTCGTAACAAGGTAGCCGTATCGGAAGGTGCGGCTGGATCACCTCCTTTCTAGAGTGCGCACGAAGTTAAGCGTCCACACTTATCGGCTGTAAATCAAGAACAGTTATTTGGTGAAGCACGGTCCGTGACACAAGGTCACTGACTGGCTACTGATACTGATCCAAGCGGGTCTGTAGCTCAGCTGGTTAGAGCACCGTGTTGATAACGCGGGGGTCGTTGGTTCGAGCCCAACCAGACCCACCAAAGTTTCGGGGGTTTAGCTCAGCTGGGAGAGCACCTGCTTTGCAAGCAGGGGGTCGTCGGTTCGATCCCGTCAACCTCCACCAAGAAATGTCAAACCTAAGTCAGCGTTATGCGTATGACGTAGTGATTTAGGTTTGATCTTTTACGATCAATGGCTGTTTTTGTTCTTTAACAATCTGGAAGAAGTAAAGATTCATTTAAACGATCGCCAGGACTTCGGTTCTTGCGAAAGTAAAAATGGGTGTGATTGTATCAATCAAAGTATTACGAAGTGATCTTAGCAATTAGAAGACTTACTTTGGAATACGGCAAACGCTAAAACTCAACGCTTCATATAACGCTCTTGCAAAAGAGGCTAACGTTATAGGAACAAGCGAATAAGTGCACATGGTGGATGCCTTGGCGATTACAGGCGATGAAGGACGTAGTAGCTTGCGATAAGCTGCGGGGAGCTGGCAAACAAGCTTTGATCCGCAGATTTCCGAATGGGGAAACCCGGCCGTAAGGTCATCGTTATCTGAATACATAGGGTAACGAAGCGAACGTGGCGAACTGAAACATCTAAGTAGCTACAGGAAAAGAAATCAACCGAGATTCCCAAAGTAGTGGCGAGCGAAATGGGATCAGCCTGCAAGATTTAGCATCAACGATAGCAAAACGGAATGGAAAGTCCGGCCATAGTGGGTGATAGCCCCGTATGCGAAATCGATGGTGTGGAACTAGGCTTGCGACAAGTAGGGCGGGACACGTGAAATCCTGTCTGAACATGGGGGGACCATCCTCCAAGGCTAAATACTCGTAATCGACCGATAGTGAACCAGTACCGTGAGGGAAAGGCGAAAAGAACCCCGGAAGGGGAGTGAAATAGATCCTGAAACCGTGTGCATACAAACAGTAGGAGCCCTGTAAGGGGTGACTGCGTACCTTTTGTATAATGGGTCAGCGACTTACATTCAGTGGCAAGCTTAACCGAATAGGGAAGGCGCAGAGAAATCGAGTCCGAATAGGGCGTTCAGTCGCTGGGTGTAGACCCGAAACCAAGTGATCTATCCATGGCCAGGTTGAAGGTGCGGTAACACGCACTGGAGGACCGAACCCACTAATGTTGAAAAATTAGGGGATGAGCTGTGGATAGGGGTGAAAGGCTAAACAAACTTGGAAATAGCTGGTTCTCTCCGAAAACTATTTAGGTAGTGCCTCAAGTATCACCATCGGGGGTAGAGCACTGTTATGGCTAGGGGGTCATCGCGACTTACCAAACCATTGCAAACTCCGAATACCGATGAGTGCGAGCTTGGGAGACAGACGCCGGGTGCTAACGTCCGACGTCAAGAGGGAAACAACCCAGACCGCCAGCTAAGGTCCCAAAGATTGGCTAAGTGGAAAACGAAGTGGGAAGGCTAAAACAGTCAGGAGGTTGGCTTAGAAGCAGCCATCCTTTAAAGAAAGCGTAATAGCTCACTGATCGAGTCGTCCTGCGCGGAAGATGTAACGGGGCTAAGCCAGTCACCGAAGCTGCGGATATCCGTAAGGATATGGTAGGAGAGCGTTCTGTAAGCCTGTGAAGGTGTCTTGTAAAGGATGCTGGAGGTATCAGAAGTGCGAATGCTGACATGAGTAGCGATAATGCGGGTGAAAAGCCCGCACGCCGTAAGCCCAAGGTTTCCTGTTCAACGTTCATCGGAGCAGGGTGAGTCGGCCCCTAAGGCGAGGCAGAGATGCGTAGCTGATGGGAAGCAGGTTAATATTCCTGCACCGTCGTTAGATGCGATGGGGGGACGGATCGCGGAAGGTTGTCCGACTGTTGGAATAGTCGGTTTTTGCATCGAAGAAGGCTGTTAGGCAAATCCGGCAGCGTAATTCAAGGGTGTGAGACGAGCGAACTTGTTCGCGAAGCAATCGGAAGTGGTTCCAAGAAAAGCCTCTAAGCTTCAGTCTAACGAGACCGTACCGCAAACCGACACAGGTGGGCGAGATGAGTATTCTAAGGCGCTTGAGAGAACTCGGGAGAAGGAACTCGGCAAATTGGTACCGTAACTTCGGGATAAGGTACGCCCAAGTAGTTTGACTGGCCTGCGCCAGAAGGACAAAAGGGTTGCAATAAAATGGTGGCTGCGACTGTTTAATAAAAACACAGCACTCTGCAAACACGAAAGTGGACGTATAGGGTGTGACGCCTGCCCGGTGCTGGAAGATTAAATGATGGGGTGCAAGCTCTTGATTGAAGTCCCAGTAAACGGCGGCCGTAACTA
>NZ_DBIC01000196.1:2953-10175 GCF_002296545.1 Herbaspirillum sp. UBA812
GTAAGTTCCGACCTGCACGAATGGCGTAACGATGGCCACACTGTCTCCTCCCGAGACTCAGCGAAGTTGAAATGTTTGTGATGATGCAATCTACCCGCGGCTAGACGGAAAGACCCCATGAACCTTTACTGTAGCTTTGCATTGGACTTTGAACCAATCTGTGTAGGATAGGTGGGAGGCTTTGAAGTAGGGACGCTAGTCTCTATGGAGCCAACCTTGAAATACCACCCTGGTTTGTTTGAGGTTCTAACCTTGGTCCGTTATCCGGATCGGGGACAGTGCATGGTAGGCAGTTTGACTGGGGCGGTCTCCTCCCAAAGTGTAACGGAGGAGTTCGAAGGTACGCTAGGTACGGTCGGACATCGTGCTAATAGTGCAATGGCATAAGCGTGCTTAACTGCGAGACTGACAAGTCGAGCAGGTACGAAAGTAGGACATAGTGATCCGGTGGTTCTGTATGGAAGGGCCATCGCTCAACGGATAAAAGGTACTCTGGGGATAACAGGCTGATTCCTCCCAAGAGTTCATATCGACGGGGGAGTTTGGCACCTCGATGTCGGCTCATCACATCCTGGGGCTGTAGCCGGTCCCAAGGGTATGGCTGTTCGCCATTTAAAGTGGTACGTGAGCTGGGTTTAAAACGTCGTGAGACAGTTTGGTCCCTATCTGCCGTGGGCGTTGGAAGTTTGAAGGGGGCTGCTCCTAGTACGAGAGGACCGGAGTGGACGAACCTCTGGTGTATCGGTTGTCACGCCAGTGGCATTGCCGAGTAGCTAAGTTCGGAAGAGATAACCGCTGAAAGCATCTAAGCGGGAAACTCGCCTTGAGATGAGACTTCCCGGGAACTAGATTCCCCTAAAGGGTCGTTCGAGACCAGGACGTTGATAGGTCAGGTGTGGAAGCGCAGTAATGCGTTAAGCTAACTGATACTAATTGCCCGTGCGGCTTGTTCCTATAACATTAGCTCTGTTATAGACAAGTTGAGCATATATTGTGTTTGCCCTAGTGCATCACACCCCAAGAATCTATTAAATACTTCTTCCAGTTTGGGTTAGTTGCTGCTCCATTGAGAGCAACTGGCTTTACAAGTTATGCCTGATGACTATAGCAAGTTGGTACCACCCCTTCCCATCCCGAACAGGACCGTGAAACGACTTCGCGCCGATGATAGTGCTGCAACCAGTGTGAAAGTAGGTCATCGTCAGGCTTGTTATCCCCAAGAACCCTCGTTACGAAAGTAGCGAGGGTTTTTGCTTTGTGCGGTCGATTTATGATTGCAGTGCGGTCGATGCGAAAGACGGCTCGATTGGCGTAAAAAGTTTCGAACGGTCCGAGGATCGATAATCTGCGTTCATCCTCGCCGCTGCGTGGTGCAGGGCGCTTCAAGCTGCGCGAGCGAGACCTTTTTGCCGTCATATCGTCCTGCTGGCATTCAACGTCTATTCTTAGTTTTATTCACAGACGGAAATCTCTGCGCTCGGTCTCTGTGCATTTTCTTATACACAGACATTTAGGATCTGAAAGGTCAATTGACCCCAAACACCCGTAATAAGGCACTCCGGGAAATCCAAATCTTAGATTTATACACAGCCTGCGCCAACAACCCCAGTAGCAGTTAATTTATGCACAGGCAAAAATCTAACATTCAGGAGCAGGTCAGTCCCCCCTGATATGCAACAGCAGTCATTCGCCACTCGCGACCCTCTCTCAAAACAACAGACAATAAAAAAGCCGGCAAAGCCGGCTTCTTCATTTTCAGCAGTGCAAGCTCAGATCATCAGAACTTGTAAGCCACACGTGCCACGGCAAAGTTCACGCCGCCGTTGGGTTGCTTGATGCCACCGTTGGAGAAGTGCTGCAGGCGGATGCCCAGGTCCAGGCCATTGCTGAATACATAGCCGGCACCGATATGGTCACCAAACTGGAAGGCGGTCGACAGCACCTTGTCGTTGTTGCGGTAGAGCTTGGAGAACAGGTGCACGCCGATACCAGCTTCACCGTAGAAACCCTTGCCGTCATCGCGCTGGAAACGCAGCACCGGGGTCAGGCCCAGGTCGATCAGGTTGCCGCTGTCATTGGTGTTGTTGTAGTGGTTCATGCGCCAGTTGGCCAGCGACAGATCCCAGTAACCACCGACGTGGGTGCCGTTGGACTGCCAGAAATTCCAGTTCGGACCCCAGTTGAACTGGGCACCGATACGGGCCAGCTGAGTGTTGTTGCCGGTACCGTACTCCAGCGACATGCCGTCGATGGCGTAGCTGGGCGACTGGATGGCAATGGCGGCAACGCCAGCAAAAGCGATCTTGGCGACCAGGCTCTTCAATTTAGTCATGGATTCTCTTTCAGCGCGTAAATGGTTTTGAAGGATCTTTGCTTGTATTCGGCGCGGCGCAAGGGCAGCCGCGAGGACGCGATATTCTCTCATAATCATCACAAATGCATACTCGCGTGAAATATTGTGCCGCGTCCTTACCACAGACGGCGCGCAGCCTCATGGGCGATAGCTGTACTCAAGTCTTCCCGCCACCTCCACGCGAATGGCCAGCACATGTCCAGACAGCGGATATTGGGCAAGCTCCGCCTCACTGCGGCCATTGCGTCCGGTCGTGATGAAGAGCGTGCGCAGATCCTCGTCCCCAAATGCCACCATCGTCGGACAGCGCGCCGGCACGCGGATCTCCTGCAGGATCTCGCCCTGTGGCGACAGCCGCAACACCCGCCCTCCCTCGAACATCGCACACCAGTACGCTCCTTCGCTATCGACCGCGGCACCATCCGGACGTCCGCCGTAATCGGACGCAGTCTTGTCGCTGTCGAACTGGCGCAGCAGGCGGCAATTGCTGGTCTGGCCGGTAGCCAGATCATAGTCATAGACGTTGATGCGGTGGGCTGGCGTATTGGCGTGATACATCAGGCGCTGGTCCGGGCTGAACGCCACGCCATTGGAAGTGACTACGGCATGATGCGCATCACGCAAGGCATTACGTTCGAAGCAATACAAGGTGCCGCCATCGCGATCACGCGGCTCATAGATGGTGCCGCACCAGAAGCGGCCGGAGGCATCGCAGCGACCATCATTGAAGCGGATGCGTGCCATATCGTAGGGCGCTTCCAGCAGCGCCGTCAGCGCGCCATTGCCAGTATTGAGATGGAACATGCCAGACCGCAACGCCACCACCAGCCCGCCTTGCGCATGCTTGACGATACTGCCGGGTTCTTCCGGCATGTCCCAGCGCTGGTGCTGCTGCGTGGCCAGTACGCGCTTGTGGACGGCCTTGCCGGGAATGTCGATCCAGTAGAGTGCTGCTTCCTCCGCGTGCCACAGGGGCGATTCGCCCAGCAGCATCGGTTCGGGAGAAACGGTGGTGAAGGTGTCAGCAGTCAATGCGGGAGATGCCTGGGACATGGAGCTCGCCTGTAAGCATGAATGAGTAAGCGCTCATTATGCCGCGCGGATCTGGTTTGATAAACCTGATCCACAACATCCCTCACGCCAGCAGGAGGATCAGCGCACAGCGCGCCAAAAGAAAAACGGCATGCGCGCAGCATGCCGTCCTGATCTGGCGGATCGTTCGAATCATCCGCATCGATCTGATGCGTGACCCTCGAACGATCATCCCATCCCCTGTTTAGTTGGACCACCCACCATCAATCATGTGGATCGATCCGGTAGTGAAGTTCGACTCGTCCGATGCCAGGTACAAGGCCAGTGCCGCCACTTCCTCGGCCTTGCCGATGCGGCCCATGGGCTGGCGGGCCACGAAGGCGGCGCGGACTTCGTCTTCGCTCTTGCCGGTCTCCTTGGCTTGCGTGCTGATGCGCTGGTTCAGCGAAGGCGATTCAATGGTGCCCGGGCAGATCGCATTGCAACGGATGCCCTGCGAGACGAAGTCCGCCGCCACCGACTTGGTCAGCCCCACCACGGCCGCCTTGGAGGCACCGTAGGCAAAGCGATTGGCCACGCCCTTCACGCTCGATGCGGCCGAGGCGATGTTGACGATGGACCCGGCCTTCTTGGCCAGCATGCCCGGCAGCACCGCACGGATGGTGTGGAACATGGCCTTGGCATTGAGATTGAAGGAGAAATCCCAAGCCTTGTCATCGCACTCCAGAATGTTGCCGGCCGCCACGTAGCCCGCGCAGTTGAAGAGGACATCGACGGTGCCGACCTTGGCCACCAGCGCCTTGATGGCATCGTCGTCGGTGACGTCCAGCAGATGTGTCTCCACACCAGCGATGGAGGCGAGCTCCTCCAGATGCGTCTTGCTGATATCGGTAGCGATCACGCGCGCGCCTTCACGCGCAAACAGTTCAGTCGAGGCGCGGCCAATACCTTGGGCCGCAGCAGTGATGAGGACGGTCTTGCCGGCGAGGCGGCCAGTGGATGCGGACATGCTTGTTCCTTTGCGATTAAACGAGTTTGCGATTGGCGAGATTCTTGTACAGCGCGGTGAGCCCGAAGGTCCACGGCGCGGTCTGGTCACTGAAATTCACGGTGTTCACCAGCGCGCCCAGCTTGGGGGTGGAGATCGTCACGATGTCGGCGACCTGGTGGGTGAAGCCCTGGCCGGGACCAAAACGGTCCTGGGTCGGTGCGAACATGGTCCCCAGGAACAGTACCAGTCCATCCGGATACTGGTGATTGGGACCGATCGCATGCTCCACCAGCTGCAGCGGATCGCGGCTGATCATGGACATCGAGCTGCTGCCCTTGAGCGTGAAGCCTTCCGTACCATCGACCCGCATTGTAAGTTCGGCGCGACGCACATCGTCAATTGAAAAGTTTGCGTCGAACAGGCGAATGAAAGGCCCGACTGCGCAGGAAGCATTGTTGTCCTTGGCCTTGCCCAGCAGCAGGGCGCTGCGGCCTTCGAAGTCGCGCAGGTTCACATCATTGCCCAGGGTCGCACCGACCACCTTGCCACGGCTGTTGATGGCCAGCACGATTTCCGGCTCGGGATTGTTCCAGGCCGACTTGGGGTGAATACCGACTTCATCGCCCAGGCCCACCGACGACATCGGCTGGGCCTTGGTGAAGATTTCCGCATCCGGGCCGATGCCCACTTCCAGGTACTGCGACCACACGCCTTGCTCCAGCAGCACTTCCTTCAGTCGCGCGGCTTCCGGTGAGCCCGGCACCACGCTGGAGAGGTTGTCGCCGATCACCGCCGTGATCGCCTTGCGTACCGATTCCGCCTTGCCGGCGTCACCGCGCGCCTGTTCCTCGATCACGCGCTCCAGCATGCTGGCCACGAAGGTCACGCCGCTGGCCTTGACGGCCTGCAGGTCGATGGGGGCCAGCAGCCAGGGGCGCGAGGTATCACGATGGGCGGCATCGGCATTGTCCAGCAACTCCTGCAAGGTCGCGATGCGGGTCATGTTGGTGGCGGCGCGCACGGCGGCGGCCGGGTTGTCGAGTTCCAGCAATTCGCTGGAGGTGGCCGCGATGAGCGTGAGGTCATACGCACCGTCGGCGTCGATCCGCACCAGCACCGGGCCCACGCCGGGTTGCCAGAGGCGGCCGATCAGCGTGGCCTGCGCGTGATCTTCAGGCAGGTGTGCCTGGAGCGAAAAAGTGTATGCCATGTTCTTGATTCCTTATGTTGGAGGCGGACCCGGATGACTCGGGAAGCGGGCGTCGCCACGATGTCGTGTTCTGCTAGGGGGAAGACTCACTGCGGGCGAAACATCCTCGTCCCCGTGGATGCCCGAAGGCAAGGATGCTTGGCCGGCAGCCCGTAGTGCGCGCTCTGGACCGGCGCACTACGGACCACTGCGGATAACACTAGCCCAGCCGCAGCCAGGCCTTGATGATCTGCATCAGCATCAGGTGTAGACGCCGATGTGCCAGGGCACGAATTCGTCTTGCCCGTAGCCATGCAGCTCGCTCTTGGTCTTCTTGCCCGATGCCGTATCGAGGATCATCTGGAAGAAGCGTTCGCCGACCTCCTGCGGGGTGACATTGCTGTCGGCAATCTCGCCGCAGTTGATGTCCATGTCTTCTTCCTGACGTTGCCACAGCGCAGTATTGGTGGCCAGCTTGAGCGACGGTGCCGGTGCGCAGCCATAGGCCGAACCCCGGCCCGTGGTGAAGCAGATCATGTTGGCCCCTCCGGCGACCTGGCCGGTGGCCGAGATCGGGTCGTAGCCCGGCGTATCCATGAAGACGAAGCCGCGTGCGGTGACCGTCTCCGCATACTTGTAGACATCCACCAGATTGGTAGTGCCACCCTTGGCAACCGCGCCCAGCGACTTCTCGAGGATGGTGGTCAAGCCACCGGCCTTGTTGCCCGCTGAGGGATTGTTGTTCATCTCGGCATCGTTCTTGGCGCAATACTCCTCCCACCAGGCGATGCGGGCCAGCAGCTTCTCACCGACTTCCGGCGAGACCGCGCGGCGGGTGAGCAGGTGTTCGGCGCCATAGATTTCCGGCGTCTCCGAAAGAATGGCCGTGCCGCCATGCCGTACCAGCAAGTCCACTGCCGCACCCAGCGCCGGATTGGCCGTGATGCCCGAATAGCCATCCGAACCACCGCACTGCAGGCCCAGCGTCAGATGCTTGGCCGACACCGGCTCGCGCTTGATGTCATTGGCCTTGGGCAGCATCTTCTTGATCTTCTCGATCCCCAGCGCCACGGTCTTGGCGGTGCCGCCGGTGCCCTGGATGGTGAAGGTGTGGAAGTATTCGCCTTCCTTCAGGTTGTGGCTTTCCATCAGGCCCGAGATCTGGTTGGTCTCGCAGCCCAGGCCCACCACCAGCACCGCAGCGAAGTTGGGATGGGTGGCGTAACCCGCCAGCGTGCGGCGCAGGATCTGCAGCGGCTCGCCCTGCGAATCCGTGGCGCAACCCTGGCCGTGGGTCAGGGCCACCACGCCATCGATGTTGGGATAGTCGGCCAGCACTTCGGGATGGATGTCGCGGCGGAAGTAATCGGCGATGGCACGTGCCGCGGTGGCCGAGCAGTTCACCGAGGTCAGTACGCCGATGTAGTTACGCGTGGCCACGCGGCCATCGGGGCGCACGATGCCCATGAAGGTTGCGGGCTCGGCGACGAAATCGACCGGCTTCACGTCAGCGCCGAAATGGTGTTCACGCGAGAACTCGGCCATGGCCAGGTTGTGCGTGTGCACGTGCTGGCCGGGCGCGATGTCCTGGCTGGCCGTGCCGATGATCTGGCCGTAGCGCTTGACCGGCTCGCCCGCCGAGATGGCGCGGGGCGCC
>NZ_DBIC01000196.1:10461-38544 GCF_002296545.1 Herbaspirillum sp. UBA812
TAGCAGAGATGGCGCGGGTCGCCATCTTGTGGCCGGCGGGAATGAGGCCCTGGACTTTGAGGCCGCCTTCGTCCTGCAGCACGGTGCCGGAGATGAGCTGCTGGCGGGCGATGACGACATCATCGACCGGGTTCAGGCGGATGATGGGAGAGTTGGCTTTCATGTTGGTCTCGGAGAACGTGGATGCTGCAGGCTGGCCGCTCAGGCGGCGGGCGCATGCCGCGCTGGCTGGCGCGGCATGCCGGAAACGACGGTCTTACTTGGGCGCGAACTGCGCCAGGTCAGGCATGGGGCTGCCTACCCATTGCTGGTAGATGCCGGGCAGCTTGCCATTCTTGAGGTTGGCGGTGATCCATTCGTTGAGCCACTTTTCCAGTGCCGGCTCGCCCTTGCGCAGGCCGATGGCATAGGGGATGTCCTTGATGGCGAACTTGGTTTCCAGGTTCTTGGACGGGTTCTGCTTGGCAATGGCCGAGGCCAGCGAATTGGGCGTGCACAGTGCATCGACCTGGCCCGAGATGATGGCCGCGGTCACGGTGGCATCGTCATCGAAGCGCACGATGTTGGTTCCCTTGGGGGCCAGCGGGGTCAGCAGCGAATCCTGCATGTTGCCGCGAACCACCGCCACGCGCTTGCCGACCAGGTCATTGAGGCCCTTGATGTTCTCGCCCTTGGGCGCGGCCACCACGAACTGCGAGGCACCGTAGGGCTGGGTGAAGGCCACCACCTTCTGGCGTTCCGGCGTGATCGAGAAGGACGAGATCACCATGTCGGCCTTGCCGGTCATCAGGAAGGGAATACGGTTGGGGCCGGTGACCTGCACGATCTCCAGTTCCACACCCATGTCCTTGGCCAGCAGGCGCGCGGTTTCCACATCCGAGCCCTGCGGCTCGAGCTTGGCGTTGGTCATGCCGAAGGGCGGCGCGCCGAGGTCGATGGCGATGAGCACCTTCTTGCGCGCCTTGATGTCGGCCAGGGCGTCGGCATGTGCGGCCTGGGCAAAACAAGCCAGGCCCAGCACGACGGCGGCGGCCTTCCTGGTGAAGTTGAACAGTTTTTTCATTGATGTCTCCTGGGTGATTGTAGGGATGCTGCTGACAACAAAATCCATACAAGATGGATGTGCGATCTTTTACAGATCGCTTGATACGAACTTCTGCAACTCGGCAGTTTTCGGATTGCTGAAGAGTTCGTCAGGCGGGCCGATCTCCCACACCTGGCCCTGGTGCATGAACACCAGTACATCGGCCAGCTTGCGGGCAAAGGCCATCTCGTGCGTGACCAGTACCATGGTCATGCCGCCACGGGCCAGGTCTTCCATGACCTTCAGCACTTCGGCGGTCAGTTCCGGATCCAGCGCCGAGGTCACTTCGTCGAACAGCATCAGTTCCGGCGCCATGGCCAGCGAGCGGGCGATCGCCACGCGCTGCGCCTGGCCGCCCGAGAGCTGCTCGGGGTAGGCTTCCTTCTTGTTTTCCAGGCCCACCAGCTGCAGGACCTTGTGGGCGATCTTCTTCGCTTCCTCGGTGGACATCTTCTTGATGGTGGTCAGCGCCAGCGTGATGTTGCGCTCCACGGTCAGGTGCGGGAACAGGTTGTAGCTCTGGAAGACGATGCCGACCTGCTTGCGCAATTCGCGCAGGTTCAGCTTGTCCGGATGATGAATATCATGTCCGCATACATGGATGTTGCCGCCATCCACTTTCTCCAGACCATTCAGACAACGCAGCAGCGTGCTCTTGCCCGAACCGCTCTTGCCGATGATGGCCACCATCTGGCCCTTTTCCACATCCAGCGAAACGCCGTTCAATACCTTGTTGCTGCCGAAGCTCTTGTGCAGATCATTGATCTTAACGATGGCTGACATTCAATTTCCTTTCAAAGTGCTTGGACAGCGCCGACAGCGGGAAGCACAGGCAAAAATAGATGAGTGCGACGCAGCCGAACACGGTGAACGGCTGGAAGGTCGAGTTGTTGATGATCTGGCCGGCGCGCGAGAGATCGACGAAGCCGATCACCGAGGCGAGCGAGGTGTTCTTGACGATCTGCACCATGAAGCCCACGGTGGGTGGCGTGGCGATCTTGACCGCCTGCGGCAGGATCACCTTGGTGAGCTGCTCGAAGCGGTTGAAGCCCAGGCATTCCGAGGCTTCCCACTGGGTCTTGGGGACCGCCTGGATACAGCCGCGCCAGATCTCGCCGAGGAAGGCGGCGCAATAGATCGCAAAGGAAATCCCGGCCGCCACCAGCGGGGTGAGCTTGAAGCCGGCGATGGCCAGCCCGAAGTAGGCCACGAACAGGATTACCAGCAGCGGGATGCCTTGCACCACCTGGATGTAGGTACTGGCGATGCCCCGCAGCAGGGCATTGGGCGAGACCCGCCACAAGGCGATCACGAAGCCGGCCACGCCGCCGAAGACGAAGGCCACCAGCGACAGCACCACGGTCCAGACGGCGGCTTGCAGCAGGTATTCCACGTGCAGGAAACTGAATGCGTTCATCGCGCCTCCTTACAGATTGGTGCCAAGCTTGCGCTTGCGCACGAAGGCCATCTGGCTGATTGCCCAGAATGCGCCACGGAACAGGAAGGACAGGGCGAGATACGCCACCGCGATGACCGCATACACCTCGAAGCTGCGGAAGGTTTCCGACTGCACCAGGTTGGCGGTGGCGGTCAGCTCTTCTGCCGAGATCTGCGAGGTGATGCTGGAGGCCAGCATCAAGAGGATGAACTGGCTGGTCAGCGAGGGATAGACGCGCTCCACCGCCGGCAGCAGCACCACGTGCCAATACACGTGAAAGCGCGACATGCCCAGGCATTCGGCCGCCTCGATCTGGCCCGGATGAATGGAGTTAATGCCGGCGCGCATGATCTCGGTGGTGTAGGCGCCGACGTTGACGGTCAGCGCAATGACGGCAGCGGTCTCGGCGGTGAGCTTCCAGCCGATGCTGGCCAGGCCGAAGAACACCAGGAACACCTGCACCAGCAGCGGCGTATTGCGGATGATCTCGACATACGCCTGTACCAGGCCGCGCACCAGCGCCAGCCGGCTCTTGCCGGCAATCGCACCGAGCGTGCCGACCACGAAACCCAGTGCGATGGACAGGGCCGAGAGCTGTATCGTCAGCCAGGCACCCATCAAGAGGCGATCCCAGTTGGCGAACACGCTCATGAAATCGAAGGTGTAATTCATCGACGCTCCGTCCGTGCAGCGTCAGGGGAAGGGGGATACAGCAGCATGAGGGTGGTCTCCTTTTTGATTTTCCTGGGGGCGGCCTCTTGTTGGGTGACCTTGAGGTCGGGGCCTTGGCATGATTGCCGGTACTGCTGCGCCTTGCGGCGCGCCTGGGTCCGGGCGGCGCGGCTACAGCTGCCTGACGCCACCCGGTCGCAAGTTCGATTGCACGTGCTGGATGCCATTGACCAGCGGTGCGCCGAAATCGGGAATGCTGATCTCGATGCTGTCACCATCCTCGGTGCGCACGCTGTAGGCGAACGACAGGTTGGCCGCGCCCATGAAGTGCGCATGCACGTCGCCCGCATGCAGCAGGTGCGCATACTTGAAGGTGTGGTATTCGAGGTTCTCGATGGAGTGGCACATGTTGTCCGGGCCGGTCAGGAATTCCTGTTCCCAGATCACGCGGCCACGGCGACGGATGCGCGTCATGCCGACCAGGTGCGCGGGTGGCAGGCCCACCAGCAGCTCCGGACCGAAAGCGCAGTGGCGCAGCTTGGAGTGGCCTTGATACAGGTAATTGCGGCGCTCCATCACGTGATCCGAAAACTCGTTGCCGATGGCAAAGCCGAGGCGGCGCGGACAACCTGCGTCATCGATCAGGTAGAGCCCGACGATCTCCGGTTCTTCGCCGCCATCGAGGGCAAAGTCGGGACGCGGCAAGGGCCGGCCGGGCGCGACGATGCAATGGCCATCGCCCTTGTAGAACCATTCGGGCTGCACGCCCACGGTGCCCGGCGCGTGGCGGCCGCCGGCGATGCCCCATTCGATCATCAGTTGCGTATCGGTCTTGTCGAGCTCATCGCCTTCGATGCGGCGATGCATCTTGTCGCGCGTGGTGGCGCTGCCCAGGTGCGTGGTACCGGCACCGGAGACGCGGCAGTGGGCCGGGTCGGGATGGTCCAGCGGGGCCAGGATGCGGCCCTCGGCCAGGATTGCGGCATAGTCTTCGGAGCGGTCGGTATTGAGCAACTGGGCCAGACGTTCCAGCCCGGTATGGCGTTGGATGGCCAGCAAGCCCAGCTCGCGCATGGTATCGACCTCGCCCAGCACCTGGATGCTGGCGCCATTGACGATGCCGACGCGGCGTTGGCCATGCAGGTCGCGATATTGAATCAGCCTCACCAGGTCTCCTTTGCCGTCGTCATCCATATGGCCGCCGGTCAGGGGCGGTCAGGGTCCAGGGGAGCGATGTGCAGAACAGGGAGCGCGATTCGCACGCGGCAGGAAACTGCCGCCAGGCGAAGCCACCTGTGGATCAATCTGCCCGTCGTCTCCTGAGCTTTTTTCACGCATCGCCGTGGGCAGGGGGCAGATGCGCTAGCATTGTGTTTTTTCCGGGACGACTATAAGAGGCTGAACCAAGGATGTCTAATGAGCTTAATTCATCGGGTGATAACCGACTCGGCGAGGAGGGCGCGGCAGGCGATGCGCTGCCGTCGGTCGGTTCCATCGTCAGCCGCCTGCGCTTTCGCCAGGTCGCGCTGCTGACGGCGCTCGACGAGCAGGGCTCCCTGCACAAGGCGGCCGAGGTGATGCACATGACCCAGCCGGCCGCCACCAAGGCCTTGCATGAAATGGAAGATGCCCTGGGCGTGACCCTGTTCGACCGCTCACCGCGCGGCATCGAGGCCACCGAGCTGGGCCGTTGCGTGATCCGCTACGCGCGCCTGATCCAGAGCGACGTGGCCAACCTGCGCGAAGAATTGCAGAACATGATCAGCGGCCGCGGCGGCCGCTTGTCCATCGGCACCATCATGGGGGCGGCGCCCTTCGTCACGCGCGCACTGTCGCGCCTGCGCGAGATCCAGCCGGACGTCTCCATCGAGATCAGCGAAGACACCAGCGCCCGCCAGCTGCTGCTGCTGGACCAGGGCCGCATCGACCTGATGATCGGCCGTTCCTCGGTCAGCTCGCAGCCCAACCTCTACCATTACGAAATGCTGCGCGGCGAGCCCATGTGCATCGTCAGCGGCATCGACCATCCGCTGGCCACGGCGCAGAAGGTGCGCCTGCAGGAGCTGGCCGATGCCTCGTGGATTCTCTATTCGAGCAACATGCCCATGCGCATCTGGATCGAGCACGAGTTCAAGCTGGAAGGCGTGAAGGTGCCGGGCAACGTGATCGAGACGGCCTCCCCCTTCGTCACCATCACCCTGCTGGCGCAATCGAACATGGTGGCGGTGATGCCGCTGGACATCGCACATTTCTTTGCCGCGCGTCAGATGCTGGGGATCCTGCCGGTGAACCTCAAGACCCGCATCGAGCATTACGGCATCGTCACCCGCAAGAACAGTACCTTGTCGTCGCTGGCCAAGATGTTCATCCAGATCCTGCGGCAGCAAAATTGAGCCAACCGCCGCGTTGCGTTCCTGACGTTTTTTTACAGGCTAGGGTTTTTCCGGATGCCGTCAGGCGTGATTTTCCTGTTAGTGTTCGTCTGCGGTCGGGGTGGCCGCAGACTTTCCCTCAGAATCCGCTTTCTCCGGTTGGCCTTCATGAATTTGCGTCTTCCGCGTGTGCGCACGCGACTTGCTGCTCTCGGTCCTGTTTCCCTTCCTGCCTCTGCCGCTCGTGCCGTGCTGGCCGCGCTCTGCGTGACTGGCGCCCTGCTGCTGGCAGGCTGCGCCGCACAGAAGCCCGCACCGCTCGACGTGGCCGCCCGGCAAGCCAAACAGGCCAAGCTGGACCAGGCCCTGGCACTGTTCTCGGCCAACCCGCCCGAAGGCTTGCCGGCCGGCTGGGAGCCGCTGGTCTTCACCCGCAAGAAGATTCCTACCGAATACCGTCTGGTGCAGGACAATGGCCGCAGCGTCCTGCACGCCTTTGCCGACCGCGCCTCATCCGGCCTGCGCCATCCGGTCGACATCGACATCAACAAGAAGCCCTGGCTGACCTGGAGCTGGAAAGCCGCCGGCCTGATTCCCACGGCCGATCTCACCCACCGGGAAACCGATGATTCGCCGGTGCGCATCGTGCTGGCCTTCGATGGCGACCACGACAAGCTATCGCTGATGGATACCATCCTCTTCGATACGGCCAAGCTGCTGACCGGGCATGAGTTGCCTTATGCCACGCTGATGTATGTGTGGGATCCCAAGGTGCCGGTCGGCACGGTGATCGCCAACGGCCGCACCGGCCGCATCCAGATGCTGGTGGTGGACAGCGGTGCGGAGCATGTGGGGCAGTGGCGCAATTATCAGCGCAACGTCGCGGAAGACTACGAGCGTGCCTTCGGTGAAAAGCCCGGCCGCCTGATCGGCGTGGGCGTGCTTACCGATACCGACAACACCGTGCAGAAGATGGAAGCCTGGTATGGCGACATCCGCCTGATGCGCGATGCGCAGGCGGTGCCGGCTCCCTGAGGTTTGACGTGCTGCGGGCTCAGACCCCGCGCCACCAGGCGGCGACATGGCCCCAGAAACCCTTGGGGCCGGTCTCGAAGAGCCAGGGCTTTTCGCGCTTGAGCTTGTCCATCATGTCCTGCTCGGCCTTCTCCGAGACATTTCCATAGGCGCGTCCGAGTTTCAGCAGGGTGCGCATGGCTCCCAGCTTTTCCCGCGCTACCACGCCCGAGGCATGTTCGATGGCGATATGCGTCTCGCGCAATTCCTGCACCATGGCATGGGCCAGTTGTGAGGCCGGTGTCTTCAGCCGTTCCTGCACCACCGCGATGTTGGTGGCGGACGCCTTGATCTGCGAGGCCAGCACGTCGATCTGCGTTTCATCGCCCTTGGCCTGCTTGATGATGGCGCCGGCCCAGGCGCGCGAGGCATTGACCAGTTCCTCGGTGCCCCAGTCGTGGCGCACCGCAATCCAGAAACCGTAATTGGCCGCCTGTTCGATCAGGATCTGGACCACGTCCGGGAATTCCTTGTCCATCGCCCGGCGTGCCCAGGCGTATTGACCGGAGAGCATCAGGTGCTGCACCGCTTCTTCGGTGAGGAAGTTGGTGTTCTCGGAGAGCTTGGCCAGCAGATAGCTGTCGAAGGAGGGTTTGACGAACCCCGAATCGATCTTGGTCGAGAGCCGCACGAAGTTGTGATAGTCGCGCTCCAGCGAGTCGTAGATATCGTCCTTGAGGATGAGTTTGATCTGTTTCATGCGGCTTCCCCTCGGACCGTGTCCGATGTTGTTGTTCCCCCGGCAAGGCCATGCGGCGCGCCGGAGAAGTTGTGATGACGCGGTGTCAACGCTGATGCTGCCAGGAAACTTGTTATCGGCAGCTGTCGTGCCAAACTTTACGCCGCCCCTGCGGCGCGGACCTCAATAACTGCGCAAGCCATAGCGCTGCCGGGTTTCCCCGTCCGGCAACAATTGGTCGCGATACAGCGCCCAGGCGGGATCGGCCAGGATGGCGGTGCTGGTCTTGCAGCCCTGGCAGAGCTGGGCATGCACGCCCGCCACCACTGCTTCGAGTCCATTGGGATCGGTCACGTAGAACCAGGATTGCTGCTGGCCCTGGCTGAACGCGGTGCCGGCATAGATGCTGCGGGTCTTCTTGCCGATGGCCGCAGCCATCTGATCGGACAGGGCTTCCAGCCGGTCCTGCTCGGCCAGCGCCGGCAAGCCATCGGGCGTGCCCGGCGCATAGCTCACCCGCGTGACCACCACGTACGGAAATCCGGAAAGCGGAAAGCTGCGCCGCAAGCCCATGTCCAGTTTGACCACCGTGAGGCGATCGCCGCGCTGGGCCTGGTAGTTCCACCACTCGGGCTCAGGATCCTGCGCCAGCCCGTGGCGCGCCAGCAGGAGCAGCAGGGTCAGGAGCAGGGCGCGCTTCATGGTTGGCTCGCCGTATCAGCTGGCCAGCAAGGCCAGCAGCGCCAGCAGGGCAGGCAGGCCCTGGATGTAGAGGATGGAGCGCTTGGCAGTGAGCCCACCGTAAATGCCGGCTACCAGCACGCAACTCACGAAGAAGATTTGCACCGCATGGTCGCCCGTGGCCAGGCTCCAGAACAGGCCCGCGGCCAGGAAGCCGTTGTAGAGGCCCTGGTTGGCGGCCAGCACGCGGGTGGCTTCGGCGGCTTCGCGCGACTGGCGGAAGGTCTTCAGACCCAGCGGCTGGGTCCACAGGAACATTTCCAGGATCAGGATCCAGACATGTTCGAGGGCGACCAGCAGGACCAGGATGGTGGCGAGCGTGTGCAAGGTTTCTCCCTGTTGTCGTTATACGTTCTTGCCGCAGCTTCGCAGCGCGTTGCAGAGTGCGCCGGGCGGCGGGCTTTGGCGATCATGCCTGAAATGCGCCCGCGCGCCAATGCCCTGCACGCCGCTGCGGCGCTTACTTCGCCTGCAGGAATTTCTCGGCCAGCCGCACCCAGTAAGTGGCACCGATGGGCAGCAGGTCGTCGTTGAAATCGTAGCTGGGGTTGTGCAGGTTGCACGGACCGAGGCCATGCCCCTGGTCGCGGTGGCCGCCATCGCCATTGCCGAGGAACACATAGCAGCCCGGCTTGTGCTGCAGCATGAAGGCGAAGTCTTCCGCGCCCATGGTCGGTTCGGTCTTGGCATCCACATGGTCGGCACCGAACTGTTCGGTCAGCACTTCAACGGCGAAGGCGGTTTCCTCGGGATGGTTGATGAGCGGAGGATAGTTGCGGTTGAAGCGGAACTCGACCGTGGCATCGAAGGCGGCGGCGGTGTGCTCGGCGATCTCCTGCATGCGGCGCTCGATGAGGTCCAGCACCGGCAGGCTGAAGGTACGCACGGTGCCGACCATCATGGCTTCGTCGGGGATGACGTTGGTGGCGCTGCCGGTGTGGATCTGGGTGATCGACACTACCGCCGGATCATTCGGATTGACGTTGCGCGCGACGATGCTCTGCCAGGCCTGGGCGATGTGGACCGCGGTCATCACCGGATCGGCCGCCTTGTGCGGCTGCGCGGCGTGCGAGCCACGGCCCTTGACGGTGACGTGGAACTCGTTGCTGGAGGCCATCTGCGGACCCGGCGTCACGCCGAAGTGACCGGCCGGAATGCCGGGCCAGTTGTGCATGCCGAAGACGGCATCCATTGGATACTTCTCGAACAAACCATCCTGGATCATGCGCTCGGCGCCACGGCCGCCTTCTTCTGCGGGCTGGAAGATCACGTACACCGTGCCATCGAAGTCGCCGTGCTGCGCGAGGTGACGGGCCGCCCCCAGCAGCATGGCGGTATGGCCGTCATGGCCGCAGGCGTGCATCTTGCCGGGATGACGCGAGGCATGGTCGAAGGTATTGATTTCGGACATGGGCAGCGCATCCATGTCGGCGCGCAGGCCGATGGCACGCGGGCTGTCGCCCTTCTTGATGATGCCGACCACGCCCGTCACCCCCAGGCCGCGCACGACCGGAATCCCCCACTCGGTCAGCTTTTGCGCCACCACGTCGGCGGTGCGCACTTCTTCGTAACACAGCTCGGGATGGGCGTGGATGTCGCGGCGGATCTTCTGCAGGTCGGCGTGGAACTGGACGATGGGGTCGATGAGTTTCATGGGAGTCTGGTGCGCTGGCGTTGGTAACAAGTGTGCCTATCTTACCGCGCCTTGGCGGCACAGGAGCGCCTGTGCAATTTCGTTCAATACAGCGGCCGCGAGCCTGCCTAGCATGCGCATTTTTAACAGGGGGCGCCGGGCAGGCGTCGACACACATGATGCTTTCTTCCGAATTCTTCCTGCTGGCGGGTGCGCATTTGCTGGCGCTGGCCAGTCCCGGTCCGGATTTCCTCTTGCTGCTGAGGGGCAGCCTGCGCCATGGGCGGGGCTATGGGCTGGCTGCAGCCCTGGGGATTACGCTGGCCAACGGGCTTTACATCGCGCTGGCCATCGGCGGCTTCAGTCTCCTGCAGCGAGCACCACTGCTGCTGGCGGCCATGCAGTGGTTGGCAGCGCTCTACCTGGCCTGGTTGGGATGGGTCTTCTGGCGCGCCGGGCGGTACCCGGCCGTCTTGCCTGCTGCCCCCGTTTCGGCCGCCAGGGTCGCGCCATGGGCCGCACTGGGGACAGGTTTTCTTTCGGCCGCACTCAATCCCAAGAATGGCGTGTTTTACTTTGGCCTGTTCACCGTTATCGTATCGGCGCAAACCGGCGCGTCGACCAAGCTCTTCTATGGCGTCTGGATGTTTGGAGCCGTGCTGGCCTGGGATGCCGGGCTGGTGTATTTCATCGCGCAGCAGCGTGTGATGCGGGCGCTCACGCGCGTGCTGCCGCTCATCGAGCGGGGCGCGGGCCTGCTGCTGATGCTCGCTGCCGCCGCACTGGTGGCCAGCCGCAGCTAGGCCCGGCGATATTGCAGCGGTGTGGCCGCCACCCGCGATTTGAAGGCGCGATGGAAGTGGCTCTGGTCGGCAAAGCCGGTATCAAGCGCGGTATGGACGGTGCTGGCACCCTGCTGCAGCAGGGTGCGCGCCTGGCGGATCTTCATGTCCAGTTGCAGGGCATGCGGGGGCAGGCCGAAGCGGCGGCGGAACTGGCGGATCAACTGGTAGCGGCTGGTGCCGGCGAGTTCCGCCAGGGTTGCCAGCGAAACGCGGTCGCGGCAATGCGCCAGCAGGAAATCATGGGCACGCTGCAGGCCGTCGTCTTCGGGCACATCGCTGGCCTGCGCGGGCGGGCAGGCATCGGCGCACGCACGCATCACGTGCTGCAGGCAACGTATTACCTCGCGCTCCAGGTCCGTGTGGCCATGCTCCAGCGTATGCGTCATGCGGTCCAGCCATTGCAGTGCCTCCGGCGAGCGCACCACCTGTGACGGCATGCCCGCGAGCAACGCGCATGTGTCCGGGGTTTGCGCCAGCAGGTCGGCCAGCCAGCTGGAGTCCAGATGGAACATGCGATAGCTCCAGCGCTGCAGGTCGGCCGGATTGCAGCTGTGCACATCGCCTGCCCGCACGAGGATCACGTCGCCAGGGAAGATGGGCTCGCTGCGATCGGCCAGCGTAAAGATGCTGTGCCCGCCGTCGACGACGCCGATGGAAAAACTGTCGTGCGTATGCGGCGCATAGCAGGACAGGCTGCCGGTGGCGCGTCGGCCTTCGAAGAAGGGCAGGGCGGGAGGACGCCAGAAGTGCGGTGAAGGAGACATGGCGGCACTACGGAAGAGTCGTGACGCGCCATTTTAAGATAAAGTAGCTGCCTGCCTCGCGTGCGCCGAGGGCTTCCCTGTTTTCTTTCCCCGCTTTCTTCTCTGCCATGACCACCACCATCGTCCGTGCCGCCTGTCCCCATGATTGCCCTGATACCTGCGCCCTGCTGGTGACCGTCAAGGACGGCGTCGCCACGGAAGTGCGCGGCGATCCGGAGCACCCGCCGACGGCCGGCGTGCTCTGCACCAAGGTCTCGCGCTATGCCGAGCGCACCTATCATCAGGACCGCCTGCTGCATCCCATGCGCCGCGTGGGCAAGAAGGGCGAGGGCAAGTTCGAGCGCATCAGCTGGGACGAGGCCATCGCCACCATCGCACAGCGCCTGGGCCAGATCGCCTTGCGCGATCCGCAAGCCATCCTGCCCTACAGCTACGCCGGGACCATGGGGCAGGTGCAGGGCGAATCGATGGCCGGCCGTTTCTTCAATCGTCTCGGTGCTTCGCAGCTGGACCGCACCATCTGTGCCTCCGCAGGTGGCGCGGGCTATCGCTACACCATTGGTGCGCGCATCGGTACCGATCTGGAGCAGGTCGATCACGCCAAGCTCATCATCATCTGGGGCGGCAATCCGATTGCTTCCAACCTGCATTTCTGGACTCGCGTGCAGGCGGCCAAGCGCAACGGAGCACGCTTGATCGCCATCGATCCGTATCGCTCGCTGACGGCCGAGAAATGCCACCAGCACATCGCGCTCTTGCCCGGTACCGATGCCGCGCTGGCGCTGGGCCTGATGCATGTCCTGATCACGGAAGACCTGCTGGACCACGATTACATTGCACGCTACACGCTCGGCTTCGAGCAACTCAAGGAGCGCGTGGCCGAATGGACGCCGGCCCGCACCGCTGAAGTGTGCGGCATCAGTGCGGAGGAAGTGCAGAACCTGGCGCGCGAATATGCCCGGGTGGCGCTGGCCGGTGAGGGTGCCTTCATCCGCGCCAACTACGGCCTGCAGCGCGTGCGCGGCGGTGGCATGGCCGCGCGCAACGTGGCTTGCCTGCCAGCGCTGGTCGGTGCCTGGCGTCATGCTTCCGGGGGCGTCCAGCTGTCGGTATCGGACAGCTTCCCCAAGGATGCAGCTGCCCTGAGCCGTCCCGATCTGGCCGCGCGTCATGGCAAGCCCAGCCGCATCATCAACATGAGCACCATCGGCGATGATCTGTTGAAGCCGGCCTCGCCCGACTTTGGTCCCCAGGTGGAAGCAGTGATCGTCTACAACTCCAACCCGGTGGCGGTGGCCCCGGAGTCGGGCAAGGTAGCGCAGGGCTTTGCGCGCGAGGATCTGTTCACGGTGGTGCTGGAACATTTCCAGACCGATACCGCCGACTACGCCGATATCCTGCTGCCTGCGACGACCCAGCTGGAGCACATCGACGTACATGCGTCGTATGGCCACGTCTACATGATGGCCAACAATGCCGCCATTGCGCCGCTGGGCGAGGCCAAGCCCAATACCGAGATCTTCCGCCTGCTGGCGGCCGCGATGGGCTTTGAAGAAGACTGCTTCAAGGACAGCGACGATCAATTGGCCGCCGTGGCCTTCAAGCGCGATGATCCGCGCAGCGCCGGCTACGACTGGCAACAGCTGAAGGAGAAGGGCTGGCAGCGTCTTTCGGTGCCTGTCGCGCCCTTTGCCGAAGGCGGGTTTGCCACGCCCTCGGGCAAGTGCGAGTTCTATTCCGAGCAGATGAAGAGTGCAGGTCTCGATCCCTTGCCGACCTATATCGCGCCCTATGAATCGGTGGCCAGCAATCCGCAGCTGGGCGCGAAATATCCGCTGGCGATGATCTCGCCGCCGGCGCGCAACTTCCTCAATTCTTCCTTCGTCAATGTGCAGAGCCTGCGTGATACGGAGGGCGAACCGCACCTCGACATGCATCCGCAGGACGCCGCTGCACGCGGCATTGCGCAGGGAGATACGGTGCGCATCTTCAATGATCGCGGCAGCATGCAGGCGCGCGTGCGCGTGACCGACAAGGCGCGCGTGGGGCTGGTAGTGGGCCTGTCGATCTGGTGGAAGAAATTTGCCGCCGATGGCAAGAACGCCAACGAAGTCACCAGCCAGCGCCTGACCGACATGGGCAATGCGCCGACCTTCTATGACGTGCTGGTGCAGGTGGAAAAACTGCAGCAGCCGGTCGTGGCCGCCTGAGGTTTTTTCATGCTGCGCCGTGGCTTGCGTCGCTCTGTGCGCTGGGGGCTGACCTTGGCGGTGCTGGCGTCGCTGTGCGGGCTGTCGGCTTGTTCTACGGTCTCGTATTACGCCCAGGCCGCGCACGGCCAGTTCTCGCTGCTGGCGCAGGCAAAACCGCTGGAGGAGTGGCTCGATGACCCGGCCACCTCGCCCGCGCTCAAGGCCAAGCTGCAGACGGTGCGCGAGATCCGCCGCTATGCCGTCACCGAACTCGATCTGCCCGATAACGGCAGCTATCGCAGTTACGCACAACTGGACCGGCCTTTCGTGCTGTGGAATGTGGTGGCCGCGCCTGAGCTGTCGTTGAAGCCCCGGCAGTGGTGTTTCCCCATTGCTGGCTGCGTGGACTATCGCGGCTACTATCACCTCAGTGATGCGCAGACCTATGCCGACACACTCAAGGCCGAAGGTTATGACGTGCAGGTCGCCGGTGTACCGGCGTATTCCACGCTGGGCTGGTTCAATGATCCGGTGATCTCCACCTTCATCCAGTATCCCGATGGCGAACTGGCGAGACTGATCTTCCATGAGCTGGCGCACCAGACCGTGTATGCGCCCGGTGATACGTCCTTCAATGAAGGGTTTGCGGTAGCGGTGGAAGAGCTGGGTGTGGAACGCTGGCTGGCGGCGCGCCACGATCCGGCGATGGTCCAGGCCTACCAGCGGTTTGCTGCCCGCAAGCGCGAGTTCCTGGCCTTGCTGGACAAGTACCGCGACCGGTTGAAGGAGAACTACGACAGCGACGCCAGCGATGCCGACAAGCGCCAGCGCAAGGCGGCCATCTTCGATGCACTGCGCGCTGAATATGCGCAGATCAAGGTCACCCGCTGGAATGGCTATGCCGGGTATGACCGCTGGTTCGCGATGCCGCTGTCCAATGCGCATCTCGCACTGGTGGGGGCGTATCACGACCTGGTCCCTGCCTTCCGTCAGTTGTTTGCCCGCAGCAGCGGCTTCCCCGATTTTTATGACAAGGTGCGCGCACTGGCACGCATGGACAAGGCCGCACGCCATGCTGCGCTGGGAGACGCGCCCTTGACCACGGGCAAGGCGGATGCGGAAATGTTTCCCGCCTGCACCATGGAACGGCCCAAGAGCAACGACCCGGCGTATCATGCCGGATGAATTTCAATGCAATACCGGTTTGCCGACCCGTGTAATACGCGCAGACTGACCGCGATATCGCAGCCGTTGCCAACCTTTTTGCAAAAAATCTCAAATTTGGGGCGCAAAAAGCTTGCCCCGCAGTCGAATGCTGGATAGCATCTGCGATAAATAAAAAAACACTCGTGCTTTTTTTGCTGTGCGCGCCAACGCGGTGGCCTTGCATCACCGTCCAGCCCCAGCGCACGTTATGACCGGAGACAGAGGACACACTATGGAAAGATTCTGGCTTGCATCGTATCCCGCAGGCGTTCCCGCTGACATCGACCCCAGCCGTTACGGTTCGCTGGTGCAGATGATCGAAGAGGCTTTCGCCAAGCATGCCGATCGCAACGCATACGTCTGCATGGGCAAGTATCTCCGTTATGGCGAACTCGATGCCATGTCGCGCGCCATGGGGGCCTGGCTGCAAGGCCTGGGCTTGCAGAAGGGGGCGCGCGTGGCGATCATGATGCCCAACGTGCTGCAATACCCGATCGCCATCGCCGCCATCCTGCGAGCGGGTTACACGGTGGTCAACGTCAATCCGCTCTACACCGCCCGCGAGCTGGAACACCAGTTGAAGGATTCCGGCGCCGAAGCCATCTTCGTGCTGGAGAATTTTGCCTGCACGCTGCAGAAGGTGGTGGCCCATACCCAGGTCAAGCACATCGTGGTGGCCAGCATGGGCGAGCTGCTCGGCACCCTCAAGGGGGCCATCGTCAACCTGGTGGTGCGGCACGTCAAGAAGATGGTGCCGTCCTGGTCGCTGCCCAATGCGATCTCCTTCAGCCGCGCCCTGTCGCAGGGTGAGGGCAAGACGTTGCAGAAGGTATCGCTGACGCCCGATGACGTCGCCTTCCTGCAATATACCGGCGGGACCACGGGTGTGGCCAAGGGCGCAGTGCTGACCCATCGCAACCTGATTGCCAACGTGCTGCAGGCCGAAGAATGGTTGACCCCGGCGCTGAAGTCAGGCAAGCCCATCGACCAACTGGTGTTCGTCTGCGCGCTGCCGCTCTATCACATCTTTGCGCTCACCGTCTGCAACCTGCTGGGCACGCGTGAAGGCGCGCTGAACCTGCTGATTCCGAATCCGCGCGACATTCCCGGTTTCGTCAAGGAGCTGGCCAAGTACAAGGTGAACACCTTCCCCGCGGTCAACACGCTCTACAACGCGCTGCTCAACAATGCCGATTTTGCCAAGCTGGATTTCTCCGGCTATCGCTGCTGCGTGGGTGGCGGCATGGCGGTACAGAAGAGCGTGGCGGACAAGTGGAAGAAGCTGACCGGCTGTCCCATCATCGAAGGTTACGGTTTGTCCGAAACTTCGCCCATTGCCAGCGCGAACCCTTGCACCATCGATGAATACACCGGCGCCATCGGCCTGCCGCTGCCGTCCACTGAAATCGCCATCCTCGATGACGATGGTCAGCCGGTGCCGCTGGGCCAGCCGGGCGAGATCGCCATTCGTGGCCCGCAGGTGATGCCGGGTTACTGGCAGCGCCCGGACGAAACCGCCAAGGTCATGACGCCGGACGGTTTCTTCAAGACCGGTGACATCGGTGTGATGGATGCACAGGGCTACACCAAGATCGTGGACCGCAAGAAGGACATGATCCTGGTCTCGGGTTTCAACGTCTATCCCAATGAAATCGAAGGCGTGGTGGCGCAGCATCCTGCGGTGTTGGAGTGTGCCTGTGTGGGCGTGCCCGATGAGCACACAGGCGAAGCGGTCAAACTCTTCGTGGTTCGCAAGGACAAGTCGCTGACCAGTGAGCAGCTGATGGCTTATTGCAAGGAGCAGTTCACCGGCTACAAGAAGCCCAAGTACATCGAGTTCCGCGATGAGCTTCCCAAGACCAACGTCGGCAAGATCCTGCGCCGTGAGTTGCGGGATGATCCTGCGAAGGCACCGCAGAAACAGGCAGCATGAAACGAGCGCAGCCGTAATCTGATCTTCTTGCGTTCGTCAGTCAGTTTCTGCATCAAGGCCTGAGTTCGGTATTGCACCGGACTCAGGCCTTTTCAGTTTGGGCTCACATGACATGGGGGTGGTGAGTCGTCATTTTCCTGGGCAGATCCGATTCTCGGGAGAGGCAGGCCGGCTCCTTGTCTGAAGAGGTATCGCACCTTGGGGCAAATATTCATGCAGTCGCCCGCCATCGTCATTCAGGAGTTGTGCATTTCCATTGGGAAATATTAAAATGCGCGCCGGTGTTACATCAGGGAGGGAAACTTGATGAACACAGGAATCCTGCATGAGCAAAACCCTCCGGGGTCTGGAGCAGCTGCTTTCAGACTATCAGCACGCCCGCATTCTGCGGCTCACTTTCCCGAACAACGACGCTCCCCTTTCTGAGCTGCTGGTCAACAAGCTTGACGCCAGCGAAGGCCTGTCACGCGACTTCGAATTCATCGTCGAGCTGTTGGCCGACAACGCCACGCTCGAACTCAAGGACCTCCAGGGCAAATTGCTTTGCGTGGAGCTCGTCCGGCAAGACGGCAGCCTGCGCTACTTCACCGGTTACGTCTTCAGCTTCCGCTTCGTCAGGACTGACGGCGATGTCGCATTCTACGAAGCCAGGCTGGGTCCGTGGCTGAAGTACCTTTCCTTGCGTACAAACTGCATGCTGTTCCATGGCGTGCGCCTGTACGAGCAGACGCGGCGCATCTTCGAGCATTACAGCGTCTTGCCCGACTGGGAGTTCCGTCATCATGGTCAAGACCTGCCCGTGACCGAGGCGTGCCAGTTCAACGAGTCTGACCACAATTACCTGAGCAGGCGCTGGGAGGCCGCAGGCTGGCACTATGCCTATGAGCATACGGCCAACGGCCACAAGCTGGTACTGGGCGACGACTCCACCCAGGCGGAGGCCATCGATGGCGTAGAGATCCCATTCCAGCGTCATGCCGGAGTGCAAGAAGAAGACGGTATTCATGAATGGTCCGCTGAGCGGCACATCGTTCCCGCGAGCGTGACCCTGACCTCCTACGATTTCAAATCCCCCTGGCCAAAAACCGTCGAGGTCCCCACGCGCAACATTCAAGGCCGGGTCCTGCGCAAGGAGGCCTATGAATACGCCGGTGCCTATGGATTCAAGGATCGCCAGGCCGGCGACCTTCTCGCCACGCAACGCATGGAAGAATTCGAACATGCGGGCAAGTTCTTCGAGGCCGCAGGCAACAACCGCAACGTGGTACCGGGCCGCTGGTTCCGTCTCACGGACCACTTCGAGGGCGGCAGCAAGGACGAGTGCGAATTCCTCATCATCGACACGCACCATAGTGCCAGCAACAACTACCACGTCAACAACGGCATTGCGCCGCACTACGGGAACCGCTTCACCTGTATCCGCAAGCTGATTCCCTGGCGTCCCGGCCGCGGCTTCAACAGCGTCGAACCAAAAATCTATGGACTGCAGACGGCCACCGTCGTCGGACCCAAGGGCGAAGAAATTCATACGGATGAGTACGGGCGGGTCAAGGTCCAATTTCATTGGGACCGCGACGGCGAGTTCGATGAAAGAAGTTCGGCATGGCTGCGCGTGGCCACTGCCTGGGCGGGGTCGAACTTCGGCGCGACCTTCCTTCCCCGCATCGGTTGTGAAGTCATCGTGCAGTTCCTGGATGGCAATCCGGATCGCGCACTCATCACGGGCATGGTGCCCAATGCCGCCAACATGCCGGCCTGGGAGCTGCCGGCGAACAAGACCCAGAGCGGCATCCTGACACGCTCAACGCCCAAGGGCGGCTACGACAATGCCAATGCGCTGCGCTTCGAAGACAGGAAGGGCCAGGAGCAGTTATGGCTGCACGCCGAGCGCGACCAACTGACCGAGGTCGAGCACGACGAAGACAAATGGGTCGGCCATGATCGCCGCAAGACCATCGATCACGACGAGATCTCGCATATCGGACATGACCGCACCGAGACCGTCGACAACAACGAGACCATCACGGTCCATAACAACCGTACCGAGACGGTCGACAACAACGAAACCATCAGCATCGGCAGCAACCGTACCAAGACCATCGGCAAGAACCGCAAGGACCAGATCGGCAAGAACTGGTCGACCCATGTCGCGCGGATGAAGACCGAAACCATCGGCATGGCCTACCTGCAGAACGTCGGCATGGGCCGCATGGAAAACGTCGGCCTGGCCTACAACCTCAACGTGGGCACGGTGATGGCGACGGTGGTCGGCATCAACCAGATCACCAAGGTCGGCAAGACCCTGTCGATCACGGCGGGAGAAGAGCTTTCCATTTCGGTGGGCAAGGCCAGTTTGCGCATGACGGCCGACGGCAAGATCTCCATCAACGGTGCCGAGATCGGCATCGAGGCCAGCGGGCCGATGCAGTTGTCCGGCAAAGACGTCGATATCAACTAACCGGGCACTGATCATGGAATTTCGCAACCTCACGCCTTATCCGGCGATGGCGTTCGACGCGCTCGACCAGCATGACCAGCGCTTTCACGTTGTCGTCATGCGACTCACCTTTGAGTTGCAGCCCGACGGCCAGCTCTTGCTCGCACCCGAGCAAACGCCGCTGGTCACCTCCGACGAGTATTACGGCGAACTGAACCGCTCCAGCGTCAGGCAGGAATCGGACCTGGCTCCGTACAAGCCGCATACCGACGTCATCGTCGTTGCCGACGCGCACGCGCCGCAGGGACGTGCGGCCCGCGAGTTCGAAGTCGCCATCAAGATCAATGGCGCACCGGTCGCGCCAGAACTGCCGCCGCAACCCTATGGCTTGAATCCGTTTCAGGCTGCTTCGCCAGAGCGCATGGCGCAGTGGCGGCAAGAGTGCGCGCGCTTGACGGAGCAGGCCAGGCAAGGCCCGCTCATTTTCTCCAAGACGCTGACCATCACGGGGCCACGCGAATGGCGCAAGCGTTCAGCCTTGCTCCGTGCACTCTCGCTGTTTGTGCTTCCAGCATGGAAGCTGGGGACACCGCAAGCCATCACGACGCTGCCACTGCGTTACGAATATGCCTACGGGGGCGAGAACAAGATTCTTGAAACCGAGCCAGCGGCTGCGCGTGTGAACAAAAAGCACCGACTGCCAGGGCGCAAGCCGCTGCCTGAATCTGCGCCTGACGGCGATATGCAGAAAACCATCGCCCATGTAGTGCATGAACACAATCCGATTGGTCTCGGGTTCGCAGAGGATTGGTATCTCCGTGCGACAAAAACGACCCGGATACCCGCGCCACAAATTCAAGCGCTCAATCAGCCCCCGCTGCGTTTTGGTGAAGCGTGCATGCCAGCGGGTTTGGGCATTGTCGGGCGTTCCTGGCAGCCCCGCCTGCGTTTCGCCGGCACTTACGACCCGCAGTGGCTGGAAGGCCGGCATCCCGGCTTGCCGGCTGATTTTGATTTTGCGTACTGGAACGCTGCGCCTGCGGACCAGCAAGTCATTCCTCATCTGGATGGCGATGAAACCATCACGCTCTCCAACCTCTGCCCTGCGGGTGCCGCAACAGCACCGGACGCTGCGGGCAACGCGCTGCTGACCTTCGCGCTGCCGGGGCATTTGCCGTTTGTGCTGGTCCGCTTTGAAGACGGCCGCATAGGCGAACTGGCGGCCAAGCTCGATACGGTCATCATCGATGTAGCCCCCACCCCCAACTCTCCCGGCAAGAAACCCTCCGTCGTTTGCGTCTGGCGCGCGACGGTCGCCTGCTCGCCAGACGTCCGGGTGCTTGAAGCACGGATGCTGTCACGCGCCGAGGCCGACGCCTTGCGTGAAGCTGCCCAAGACCCTGAGTCCCCCCCTCGGCAAGCCAGCCGAACCAATCCCTGCCAACCACCGCTTGAGAGAAAACCATGCCCACAGCTGCCCGCAAGAACGGCATCTTCAAGGCCGTCAGCCTCGTACCCGACGTCTGCAAGACGCCGATGGGACCGAACATGGTGCCGGTCCCGTATCCCGTCATTGCCGACTTGAGCGATAGCGTACAGGTGGCCAAATCGGTCCGGTTCAATGGCGATCCGGTTTTTCTGTTCGGTGACAGCCTGGTCACGCGCGTGAGCGGCAACGAAGCCGGAACGGGCGGTGGCATGAGATCCGGTGTCAACAAGGGAAAGGTGCGCCCTGCAAAGAGCTCCGCCAGCGTGCGTGTGGAGAAGAAGTTCGTCGTGCGCCACGGCGACGAGTGCGACATGAATCTGGCGAGTTGAGCATGATGCGAAGGCTTCATTCTTTTCTCGCCCTGATGGATGCAGTGCGTCTTTGCGAGGTGGCTTGCTACCTTGCTGACCGGATGCGGGGTGCGCTGCCATGACGACCAAGGGAGTCATCCTCGAACAGGCGGACAGGTCCGTCACGCGCATCGAGCCGCACGGTGGCGGAGCCAATGCCGCCATCAAGGCTGAGACTGCGGCCGAGAAAACGTTTTGGCAGAAGTCCAGTCCCTGGGTGCATGGGGTGCTGGGGGTTGCCAGCTTCGTTCCGGGGTTGTCTGTCATCACCGGGGCGATCGATGCGGCGATCTATACCGCCGAAGGCGACTATGTTGAAGCGGGGATTGCTGCGGCGAGCATGATACCGGGGGGCAAAGTCGTTACAACGGCAGGCAAGGTAGCGAAGCGAGCCGTGAGTGCGGCAAGAGTCGCCAAGGGAGCGCGCGAAGCTGAAGAGGCGGCCAAAGCCGCGAGGGTCACAAAAGAAGCGGTGGAAACTGCCAAAGCTGCGAAGGAAGCCAATGCTGTGAAGGCGACCCAAGCGGGCAGCGGAGGCAACAGGGGCGGCAAGGACACGACTGTAAAGAAAAAGGGGAGGGGGCCTTGCGATCATTTGCGACAGGGAAGTGGCAAAGGGCCTTATCGTGGGGGCGCACATGGCAAGACGAAGAAGCCAACTAAGGATGGAAAGGATTCGCATCACATGCCAGCTGATGATGTCAGCCCGTTGAAGCGCAATGACGGTCCTGCAATTCAGATGGATCCAGAAGATCACAAAGATACATCGAGTAATGGCTCTAACGGACTTCAAGGAGAGGTATATCGTAAGGTGCTTAAAGGCATGCTAAAAAACGACGAGTGGAGAAAGGCCATGACTATCGAAATAAAGGATGTACGCCGGATATCCAGAGATATCGGTAACCCGCGAAAATACAATGAAGCCATGCTTGAAATGCTCGAATACTTCAAATGTCTCCACAAAAACGGATTACTGAACTAGCGGGAAAACTATGATTAGCCAATTTGACATCAAACCGTATTTAGGTGCTGGAGATCTTCGCTTTGGTATGACCCATGCAATGGTTGAAGAGTTAATCGGCGCTGCGTCGAGGAAAAAGAAAGGCTTCTTGGGAGAGACCATCGAGTACAGAAGAGAAAATGGACTACTTACCACTTACGGATTGAATACTAACGAGCTCGTTGAAGTGGGATTCAGCCGGAACATACTCGAATTGGAGTATGAAGGCATCCAGCTATTCACTCATCCACCACGGGATGTATTCAGCAGCCTGGTCAATATCGACGGTAGTCCCTACGAAAGTGTTGGATTTATTGTTTTGCTCAATCTCGGTATGACGCTGACGGGATTTCATGATGATGATATTTACCAGCGGGCAGTCACCGTGTTCGCACGAGGCCGCTGGGATGGCCAGCTTAGTGACTTGAAGCCTTTTGATTTAGCCAATTTTTAAATCCATTACATCTCAATGCGTCCAGTGATCAGAATTCCTAAACCGTTCAACGCAGTCAGATTTCATAATCGAAACGGCAACCCTGGAAAAAAATTTCATGGCCCGCTGAAAATAGAAGAAGTCATTCCCTATATTGGACTTGATTACGTCCGGTTCGGAATGACACCTGCTGAGGTTGCTCAGATCTGGGGGGAGCCCCATAGCCGTGCAGTGAATTTCTTAAAGCAGTATGTGGAGTACAGAGGCAGTGTATCGACAACGTACTCATCCGAAAACCAGCTCATTGAGATTGGCCTCTCGCGACATTGTACTGATGCCAGATTGGAAAATATCCAGATATTCTCGCCGCCAAAAAGAAGTCGCCTCGTCGAGTTATTGAATCTCGACAAAGTCGCTTATGAAGATGTGGGAATAATTGTCTTCAAGAACCTCGGTATTTCGGTGACGGGATTCGAGCATTCTGACGACGACGACCTGGCAATCTCAGCTTTTTCTCGCGGCCATTGGGATGAAGATCTTGAGGCAATGAGAGCGTATCAGCTTTGAATTTTTGACCGTCATGCAAGAACATATCATTACGTCTTACATAGGCGTCGGACCACTTAAGTTTGGAATGACTAAGGGCGAGGTTCATACAGTTTAGGCGCGCCGTTATCCGTAGAGAAAAGTCTCTTCTTCGGAGAAACAAAAGAGTTTTGGAGCGAGAACGGTCTACAGTTATCTTTTTCGGAAACAGGCGAGAGGTTGTTGGAGATTAGTCTGTCTCCCAATCTTTCAGATGTCCAACTGAATGGACTCAAATTGTTCGAGGTCCCAGGTCCGTATGCTTTTAAGGTTCTGCATGATTGGGGCAACGCACCTCTTTCAATTGCTGGTGCGAGTATCTTTCTCAAACTCGGATTGGCCCCCGGCGGATTTCTGTACGACGATGACAATGACAAATCGGTGACAGCGTTTGCAAATGGGCGATGGGATTGGCTGTCAAAAAATCGACGCCTTTGATTGCCTGCGATGTCATTGAAGGTTTTGCCGTGGCAAGTGAGTGAGATGAGAGACGAAGGATTTAAATATTTTATTAGTAACTTTGGCGAGGCTACAAAGAGTTCCATGGTGCCCGTCGCAAGCCTTGAGAAATGGCGCGGTAAGCTGCCAGATAAGTTATTGAAATACTGGGCGCAAGAAGGATGGTGCGAATATTCGAATGGCCTCTTCAGCACAGTTAACCCTGATGACTATGAAGACCTCGTTGATGAGTGGCTTGCAGACACGGGATTGGGTGAGATTGACGCGTTTCACGTGATTGCAAGGTCTGCATTTGGCGACCTCTATTTGTTTGGCGAGAAGACAGGGCGCAGTGCAACAGTTCACTGTGCCGTCAACATGGTTCTTGCGCTGAAAAATGAATTGAAAGAAAAAACTAAGGAAGATTTGGATTCTTCAATCCGTTCGTTTTTTGCGTTTAGCGATCCGGCGCGGTTTGATATCAAAGACGAGAACGGACAGCCGCTCTTCGAACGCGCCAAGTCAAAACTCGGTCCGCTTGAACCACACGAAATATATGGTTTCGAGCCCGCCATCGTGCTAGGAGGAAAAATCCTTTTGGAAAATCTGGCAAAAGTGAATGCCAAGGTACACCTGACGATTCTCCGTCAATTCGCCGATCCGGAATTGCCTCTCTCGGGGATCGATATTAAAAAGTTGCTCAATTCTTGAACCATGCAGCCATGAAAGGATGACTCAAAAAAAGGACAGTCAAAAATTAGGCGTAGCACCTTATTTTTCTAAAAGGAATAAAGCCAAGGAAACGAGATGAGAGATGAAGACTTCGAATATTTTTCAAGCAAATTTGGCGAGGCCACCAAGCGCACTCCGGTACCGGCCAAAAGCCTAAACAAATGGCGCAACAAACTCCCCGATCAGCTATTGAAATACTGGGAGCAAGAAGGCTGGTGCGAATATGCCAATGGACTCTTTTGCACGGTTAACCCTGATGACTATGCAGGTCTCGTCGATGACTGGCTCGCAGACACAGAATTGGAGGGGGTTGACGTCTTCCACGTCATTGCGAGGTCTGCATTTGGCGAACTTTACGTGTGTGGTGAGAAGACCGGCAGCAGCCTTTCGATGAACTGCGTGCTCAATAGTGTCTCTGCTTTCGAAAATGAACTGAAGCCCAAATCCAAAGAAGACTTGGATTTTTCGATTCGTTCGCTATTCGCATTCCTTAAGCCAGATGAGTGTGATGTGGAAGACGAGGATGGTCAGCCCCTCTTCGAACGTGCGCGATCCAAACTAGGTCCGCTTGAACCGCATGAAATATATGGTTTCCAGCCCGCCATCGTCCTGGGCGGGAGTTTCCTGCTCGAAAATCTGGTGAAAGTGAAGGCCAATGTGCACCTGACGCTTCTCCGCATGTTCGGCGAGCCGACATTCCCATTCTCGGGGATCGACATTGAAGAGTGGCTGGACGAGTCAGACACGCAGTAGTGATAGCACACCCCAAGTCATCACCCAAGTAGGGAATGACTCAGGACAAGACTCCTTGGACTGAACCGCTTTCCCTGAACCCATCAGCAAAAAGCCGCTGTCCATGAACCCCCTCCGGTAGCGGCTTTCCCCCTGTATGAAGCTTCAATCAGGTACCGGCGTCACAACCGGCTTGCCAGAAAAATGCGCCTGCAAATTGGTGAACGCCAGTTCCGCCATGGCGGTCCTGGTGACCAGCGTGCCGCTGGCCATGTGCGGCGTCAGCACCACGTTCTCCAGCGCGGCCAGTTCGGCCGGAATGTTCGGCTCATTCTCGAACACGTCCAGCCCCGCACCGGCGATCGTTCCAGCCTGCAGCGCCGCGATGAGTGCTTTTTCATCCACCACCGAACCACGCGCCACATTGATGAGGAAGCCCTTGGGGCCCAGCGCCTCCAGCACCTCGGCATTCACCAGCGCGCGCGTCCCGGCACCACCCGGCGTGATCATCACCAGGAAATCGACCTCGCGTGCCAGCGAGACGATGTCTTCCGCATAGGTGTAGGGCACGTCCTTGCGCGAACGGTTGTGATACGCAATCTGCATGTCGAACGCCGCCGCCCGCTGCGCGATGGCTTGCCCAATGCGGCCCAGGCCGACGATGCCCAGGCGCGCGCCGCTGACCTTGGTGGTGAAGGGGAAAGGCCCCTTCTTCCATTCGCCGCTGCGGGCAAAGCGGTCGGCCCGCACCACGTTGCGCGCCACGGCCAGCATCAGGGCAATGGCCATGTCGGCTACATCCTCGGTGAGCACGTCAGGCGTGTGGGTCACATGGATGCCGCGCTCGCGGGCAGCCGGTACATCCACCCCGTCATAGCCGACCCCGAACACCGAGACAATCTCCAGCGCCGGGAAGCGTGCCATGAACTCGCGCCCGACCTTGGCTTCGCCATTGGCCGCAATGCCGCGCACCTGCAGCGCGATGGCAGCGAGAGCTTCATCGGTGAGCGGATCGAGGATGAGGTTGTGGCAGGTGAAGTTCTGCTGCAGCAAGTCCAGCAGGTGCTGCGGCAGACGCGCGACGATGAGGACGACAGGGCGGTTGGGGGATGTCATGGGCAGTATGAAGAGGAAGAGGAAGACAGTGAGGGAGGCATAACGATACGTCTGCGCTGCACCCTGCAGGCTGAAAAATTTTCAAGCCCGCAGGAGGGGAAGGGCGGCGCTCAGATCGCCGGGCTGGCGCCCGCTTCGCGCACCGGATCCAGCGGCGGCAGCGGGCGCGGCTTGCGGTTTTCATCGGTGGCCACGTAGGTGAGGGTGGCTTCGGTCACCTTGACGATTTCGGTCTGCAGGCGATTGCGCTCGGCATAGACTTCGACGTTGACGGTGATGGAGGTATTGCCGACCTTGACGATATCGGCATAGAAGGACAGCAGGTCCCCCACGAACACCGGATTCTTGAACAGGAAGGAATTGACCGCAATGGTCGCCACTCGCCCGTTGGCGCGGCGCGTGGCCGGCAGCGAGCCGGCGATGTCGACCTGGGCCATGATCCAGCCACCGAAGACGTCGCCATAGACATTGGCATCCGACGGCATGGGCATGACGCGCAGCTGTGGTGCCTTGCCCGGCGGAAGTTGGGAAACGGTGGATGACATGGAAGGCTCCTTTGCAGGTGGTGTCCGGCGGCGCGCCGGGATGGCTCTTATAATTCGGGTTTGCGGGTTTGCGCCCGCAGGCGCGGCAACGGCCTAGTGTATCGGATGTTGCCCTCCTGCTGTGTTGCCGTGCCCGACCCCTTTCAACCCGACCCGCCCATGCGCCGCTACCCCAATTCCGCCTCCTCATCGCAAGCCCCCATCAAACGCCAGCGTGGCGACTGGGAAGTCGTCCGCACGCTGCTGCCCTACCTGTGGACTTACAAGTGGCGCGTGATGCTGGCGCTGGCCTTCCTGGTCGGGGCCAAGCTGGCCAACGTAGGCGTGCCGCTGGTGTTGAAGAGACTGGTCGATGCCATGACCATCACGCCGACCCATCCGCAAGCCCTGCTGGTGCTGCCTCTCGGCCTGCTGGTGGCCTACGGCGCGCTGCGGCTGGCCACGGCGCTCTTCACCGAATTGCGCGAACTCATGTTTGCCCGCGTGACGCAGCGCGCCGTGCGCACCATCGCGCTGCAGGTCTTCCGCCACCTGCATGCGCTGTCGCTGCGCTTCCACCTGAACCGCCAGACCGGCGGCATGACGCGCGATATCGAACGCGGCACGCGCGGGGTCTCCACGCTGGTGTCCTATACGCTCTTCTCGATCCTGCCGACCATCATCGAGATCGTGCTGGTGCTGGCCTACCTGAGCACGCATTACGACATCTGGTTCTCGCTCATCACGGCCGGTGCGCTGGTGCTCTACATCCTCTTCACCATCACCGTGACCGAGTGGCGAACGCATTTCCGCCGCACCATGAATGAGCTGGATTCGCATGCCAACACGCGCGCCATCGATTCGCTGCTCAACTACGAGACGGTGAAATATTTCGGCAACGAGGAATTCGAAGCGCGCCGCTATGACGAAGGCCTGCAGCGCTATGAACGCGCGGCCGTCAAATCGCAGAGTTCGCTGTCGCTGCTCAACACCGGGCAGTCGGCCATCATCGCCATCGCCGTCACGCTCATCCTGTGGCGCGCCATCGCCGGCGTCATCGATGGCAGCATGACGCTGGGCGACATGGTGCTGGTCAATGCCTTCATGATCCAGCTCTACATTCCGCTCAATTTCCTGGGCGTGCTCTATCGCGAGATCAAACAGAGCCTGGCCGACATGGAACGGCTGTTCTCGCTGCTGGAAGAAAACCGCGAAGTGGCCGACCGGCCCGGTGCCCAGCCCTTGAAGACGCAGGGCGCGGAGCTGCATTTCGAGCATGTCGACTTCAGCTACGAGCGCAATCGCCAGATCCTCTTCGATGTCGATTTCAAGGTGCAGGCCGGCACCACCACGGCCGTGGTCGGCCACAGCGGCTCGGGCAAGTCGACCCTCTCGCGCCTGCTGTATCGCTTCTACGATGTCGACCAGGGCGCCATCCGCATCGATGGCCAGGACCTGCGCAATGTCACGCAAGCCTCGCTGCGCCAGGCCATCGGCATCGTGCCGCAGGACACGGTGCTCTTCAACGACACCATCGAATACAACATCGCCTACGGCAAGCCGGGGGCCACGCGCGAGCAGATCGTGGCGGCGGCCAAGGCGGCCTACATCCAC
>NZ_DBIC01000327.1:0-6545 GCF_002296545.1 Herbaspirillum sp. UBA812
AGGGCGAGGATGTTGGTCTGGAAGGCGATGCCTTCAATCACGCCGATGATGTCGGCCATCTTGCCCGAGCTGGCCGAGATCTTGTCCATGGTCGAGACCACGCGATCGAAGGCTTCGCTGCCGGTGGCTGCCGTCTCGGCCGCACCACCCGACAGGCGCAGCGCCTCGGCGGCGTGGCTGGTGTTCTGGCGCACGGTGGTGGTCAGCTCTTCCATGCTGGCGGCGGTTTCTTCCAGCGAGGCGGCTTGTTCTTCGGTACGTTGCGAGAGATCGAAGTTGCCCTGCGCGATCTGGCCGCTGGCCACCGAAATGGTCTCGGCCGCCGACTTGATGCCGTGTGCGATCACGTTCAACTGGTAACGCATCTGTTCAATGGAAGCCATCAGGCTGGAACCGTCGCCATCCCGCAGGCGCACGGTGGCGGTGAGATCGCCCGAGGCGATCTCGCGCGCGATGGCCTGCGCTTCCGACGGTTCGGCCCCCAGCTGGCGCAAGATGCTGCGTGCAATCAGGGCCGAGGCGGCGACTCCCACCAGCAGCGCCAGCGCGACGGCACTCAGCATCACCGTGCGCAGCCAGGCGTAGGTGGTGCGTGCGTCGGCGGCAGCTTCCTCATTGAGCTGGTCTTCAAAATCGGCCAGCTCGGTAAGCGATTTGATCCAGGCCTGCTGCTTGGGGCGCACTTCGGTGATGAGCACCTTCACGGCGTCGACCGGCTTGTTGTCCAGGCCCAGCTGCAGCGCCTTGGCCATCAGCGGCACAGTGGCGGCTTCATCGGCCTTGATCTGCGCCAGGAGCTGCTTCTCGCGCTCGCTGGTAGCCACTTCCGTGCTGAACATCTTGTCGAGCGCAAGCAAGGCATCGGCGTAAATCTTTTCCTGGCGCGCCAGCGTCTGCGACTCCACGCGCATGCTTTCCTGATCATCCAGCAAGGCAATATTGCGAATGGCGATGGCGCGCTGACTCAATGCGTTGCGCAAGACGGTGACCAGCTTGGTTTCGGCATTATTGATGGCAGTGATGTCGGTGAGTGCATCATTGATGCGCGACATGCCTGCCATGCCCAGTACGGAAATGCCCAGCAGAAATACGAGAATCAGGCCGAAGCCCAACGCCAGCCTGGTCACGACTTTCAACTTGCCCATGGTATTGCCCCCTTTTGCGGTATCCCCCGGCCGATGGAAGGTGAGACCGAAGAGAGTTTGACGGAGCTTGCCCGGGAAGGACTGCGGGACCTGAACGCTTGATCGGGGCGAGGAGGATGAAGCGGGACGCTGTTGTGATTGTGTTTCGCCCTGGTGCAGTCAGTACGCCGGCAAGCAGAAGCAGTCTATGCTCCTGCCTGCCGGGACAAAGCGAGAATCAGCGAGGATTTACCGGCTCACTAAAAAGTTACCAATTTAGGTACATTTCAGTCAATGATGAGCTCGGCGGGGGTTGACGTTTTCTGCACCATGGCCCGCCAGGCCAGATCAGGCGGGCGATTGCGCCTTGCGCCGAAGACGGCTGGCGCTGACCGCAGTCGCCAGCGCCGTGGCCAATACCGCGATCCACAGTGCGAGACGAATCGCCTCGCCATCCTGCGCCGCGCTCATTCGCGCTTCCCCTTGCGCGACCGCACCGGCGGTATAAATCGCCAGGACCGTGCCCAGCAAGGCGGCTCCCAGGCATTGGCCGAAGGTGCGCATGATGGCCAGCACGCCGGAGGCATTGCCGCTGCGTTCGCGGGCAACGTTGGACAGCATCTCGCGATTGTTGGGACTCTGGAAGAAACCGAAGCCCATGCCGCACACCAGCGCACGCCAGCCGATGTCCCAGGCCTGGGCGTGATCGGGCAGCAGCGCCAGCAAAGCCAGGCCGACCGTAAAGAGCGCCAGGCCCAGGCTCGACAGCAGCGCGGGGGAATGGCGGTCCGCCAGTTTGCCCGCATGCGGCGCCACCAGCACGATGCCCAGCGGCCAGGGTGTGAACAGCGCCGCCGATTCAAACGCGGTGTAGCCATAGCCGTTCTGGAACAGGAAGGGCAAGGCCACGAAGGCGATGCCCTGCCCCACGAAGGACGCCAGCGAGGTCAGTGCGGCCAGCGAGAAACGCGCATTGGCAAAGATGTCCAGCGGCAACAGCGGCTCCGGCACGCGGCGCTGCCCGCGCACGAACGCGACTCCGGCCAGCAGCGCCACCAGCGCGTAGGCTGCCGCCTCCAGCATGGCATGAGTGCCCTGCCCCGGTTCGGCAAAGCGCGCACAGGTATCGGCGGCCATGATGATGGCACCCATGGCCAGCGCCGACCACAGCGCACCGGCCACGTCGAAGGGGGCCTGGGCCGGTTTGCGTGTTTCCGGAATGGCACTCCAGGACAGCAGCACGGCGACGATGCCCAGCGGGACGTTGATGAGGAAGATCCACTCCCAGCCCAGCGCGGCCAGCAAGGTGCCGCCCAGTACCGGACCGACGGCGGTGCTGGCGGCCACCAGCACCGCGTTCAGGCCAAGGATGCGGCCCAGCAGGCGATTGGGAAAGACAGTGCGATGGATGGCCGGCGCAATGCTCAGCATGGCCGCGCCGCCCAGCCCTTGCAGCACGCGCATGGCAATGAGCAGATCCACCGAGCGCGACAGGGCGCAGCCCAGCGACGCCAGCGTAAACACGGCGAGCCCGGCCGTGAACTGGGTACGAAAGCCCAGCCGTGAGGACAGGGCCGCAAACGCGGCCAGCGTCATCGCCGTGGCCAGCAGGTAGGCATTGGCCACCCACACGGAAGCCGCCGCCGAAGTCTGCAGGGCCAGGCTGATCTGCGGCAGGGCGACATTGATGATGGTGCCGTCGAACACGGCCATGGTGGTGGCCATCATGACAGCCAGCATGGCGCGGCGGCGCTGCACGCCCGGCAGGCCTTCGTCGCCGGGCAGGTCGGTAAAGAGTGACATGGGGATCGCTTGGGAAGATCGAATCAGGTCTTCACTATAGCCAGCCGCGAGACAAGGCGGAAGACGCATGGCTTGCATTGGATCATTGCACGGGACGCCATGTCAGCCCTCGCATGCTAGGATGCCGCCATGCCCGATACCGACCTCAACCTCCTGATCGCTCTGGATGCCCTCATCGCCGAAGCCAGCGTGGCCGGGGCTGCGCGCCGGCTTGGCCTGAGCGCCTCGGCCATGAGCCGCACCCTGACGCGCCTGCGCCAGGCGACCGGCGACCAGTTGCTGGTGCGGGCCGGGCGGCAGATGGTCCTGACACCCTGCGCGGAAGCGCTACAGGAGCGTGTGCGCAACGTGGTACATGAAGCGCGCTCGGTGTTGCGTCCTTCGGTACCGGAACTGGATGTGGCGCGGCTGGAGCGCGACTTCACCATCCGTGCCAACGAGGGCTTCATCGAAGCCTGTGGTGCCGCGCTCATCAGTGCCGTCACCAGCGAGGCGCCACTGGTGCGCTTGCGCTTCGCGCCCAAGGTGGAGCGCAGCCCCCTGCCCCTGCGCGAAGGCAGCGCCGACATCGAAATCGGCGTGGCCAGCGAGATGGGGCCGGAGGTGCGCCTGCAGACCCTGTTCCGTGACCGCTTCGTGGGCGCAGTCCGGGTGGGGCATCCGCTGGCGGCCCTGCGGCGCGTGAGTGCCGAGCGCTATTGCGCTTACGAACACGTGAGCGCTTCGCCGCGCGGCGACCGCGCCACTGCACTCGATGCCGCGCTGGCCGAGCGCGGTCTGATGCGCAAGGTGGTGGCGGTGGTACCGAGCTTTCCGGGAGCGCTGGCGGTCGTGCGGACCTCCGACCTGGTGACCATGGTGCCCCGCTCCTTCCTCACCACGGCCGGCGCACCGCGCAAGGATGGCAGCGCGTCCGGCATCCATCTGTTCGAATTGCCGATCGCGACCGATCCCATCATCGTCTCGCTGATGTGGCATCCGCGCGTCGAGCTGGACCCGGCACATCGCTGGCTGCGTGACAAGGTGCGCGCGGTGTGTGCCGGGCTGGCGCAACACGGTGCGGGTGCCAAAGGCCGTCCCGGCTGAACCCTTTTCCTGAAAGCATTCCATGCAACTGCAAGGCATTCATCATGTGGCCGTCATCTGTTCCGACTATGCCGTCTCCAAGGCCTTCTATGTGGACCTGCTGGGTCTGCGCGTGATCGCCGAACATTACCGCCAGGCGCGCGATTCCTGGAAGCTGGACCTGGGCCTGCCCGATGGCACCCAGGTCGAGCTGTTCTCCTTCCCTGCACCACCGGCCCGTCCTTCGCGCCCCGAGGCCTGCGGCCTGCGCCATCTCTCCTTTGCCGTGGCCGACGTGGCTGCCAGCAAGGCTGAGCTGGAGGCCAGTGGCGTAGTGGTGGAAGACATCCGCGTGGATGAATACACGGGCCGGCGCTTCACCTTCTTCGCCGATCCGGATGGGCTGCCACTGGAACTGTATGAAGTGATCCGCTGAACTGGCCCGTCCGCAAGCCGCGCCACAGCTGAGCTTGCGCGGCATGGTGCAGAAAACGTCAAGCCGCCATGCGCGCACCGCAAGGGCAACGGCTATACTCGCGCTGCATTCCTGACCGGCCTGCCTTCCTGCCCACATCCACGCCATGCAAAACCTCAAGACTTCCGCCTTCTCGCGCCTGAGCTCCACTACCCTGCTGGGGGCTGCCGTGGTGCTGGGCATGCTCTATTTCGGCCGCGACATCCTGGCTCCGCTGGCCGTAGCCGGCATCGCCAGCCTGATCATCCTGCCGCTGGTGAGGAAACTCGATGCCCTGGGCCTGAACCGGGCGGCGGCGGCCATGGTCTCGGTGCTGCTGGTCGGTGGCTGCCTGGTGGCACTGGCGGTGGTGCTGACCTTCCAGCTGGTGAGCGTGACCAGCGACCTGCCGCAATATCGCGAAGGTATCCAGGACAAGGTGGAAAGCGTGCGCGCCATGGCCGAGCGCCCCTTCGCCCGGCTGGAAGCCGAACTGAGCGCGGTAATCCCGCAGCCGGTTCCGGAGAGCGCGCGCAGCGGCAAGAAAAACAGCCGGACCGCAGCCGCCGCCGCTGCAGCGGCGGCCACGCCCGAAGCCGATACCCGCATGTCGGTGCGCGGTGCCTTGCGGCGCCTGTTTGCGCTGGCCTGGGGGCCGATCGGCCAGGCCGGCATCGTGCTGGTGCTGCTGGTATTCATCCTGCTGGAACAGGAATCCCTGCGCGAACGCCTGATCCGCCTGGCCGGACTGACCGAGATGAGCCGCACCATGCAGGCGCTGGGCGATGCCGCCGAGGGCGTGTCACGTTTCTTCTTCTCGCAGTTCGTGGTCAACCTGGTGTTCGGACTCATCATGGGCGCGGTGCTGGCCGCCGGCGGCGTGCCGCATGCGGTGCTGTGGGGTGCGCTGGCCGGGGTGCTGCGTTTCGTTCCTTACCTGGGCGCGCTGGCGTCCGGACTGATGATTTCGGTCTTCATCGCCGCCATTGATCCGGGCTGGTGGCTGGCGCTGTCCTTCCTGGCCTTCTACGTGGGGCTGGAAGTGATCGTGGCCAACTTCATCGAGCCGCGCGTGTATGGTCACAGCTCCGGACTTTCTCCCCTGGCGGTGATCGTCTCGGCGCTGTTCTGGGGCACGCTGTGGGGCCCCATCGGCCTGCTGCTCTCTACCCCGTTGACCCTGTGCCTGGTGGTGGCCGGACGCCACGTGGCCGCACTGGAACCGATCACCATCCTGCTGGGCGAAGCGCCGGACATGACGCACGCGGAGCGCTTCTACCAGCGCGCCCTGGCCGGTGAATCGGAGGCCATCATCCGTGATGCACGCGGCCATCTTCAGAAGCAGAGCTTCGCCAAGTATTGCGACCAGATCCTGCTGCCGGGCCTGGCCCTGGCGGCATTGGACCTGCGCCATGGCCGCATCGAGGGTGCGCAGCAAGAACGACTGCTGCATTCGGTCTCGCAACTCACCGAAGTGCTCACGCAGAGCCCGGGCGCACCGCGCAGCCTGCGTCGCCGGCGCGAAGTGCCGCTGCTCAACAGCGGCGTGGGCGCGCACCTGCGTGAACTGCGTCAGGCGCGGCTGGGCCGCTGGCAGGGTTCGCTGGATGTGCCGCAGGGCTCGGTGGTGCTGTGCGGCGGCTTGCGCGGTGAGCGCGATGACCTGCTCTCCGAACTGCTGGTGCATGCGCTGCGCGTGACCGGCATCGATGCCCGCAGCATCACGCTGGACCAGCCGGAGGGAGAACAGCCGGATACCAGCAAGGCGGAACTGGTGTCCATCGTGTTCCTGGTCTATCCGGTGCGCGAGAAGCTGGAGGCGTGGATGGCGGTGGTGCATGACCTGCGCGAGAACCTGCCGCATGCGCTGCTGGTCACCATCCGCCCCTCATTCTTCAATGAAGAGGTAGAGGCCACGACCGTGAAAGAACAGGTGGACATGGTGCTGTCGTCCTTCGAAGAAGGGCTGGCGTTTGCGTCTACGCATATGCGGCCGGCCATCAAGGCGTAAGCCCGCACAGCCTCAGTACGCAAGACAAAAAAAACCGCCCGGCTCGCACCGGGCGGGTTTGCTTTTGCAGCGTCGTTTCGTCACAGTC
>NZ_DBIC01000132.1:0-7999 GCF_002296545.1 Herbaspirillum sp. UBA812
CGCCTTCGATACGACCCTGCGGGTCTACTCAGTCCGAACGGTGATTCATCTACTCAGTTCGAACGGTGATTTGGCTTGACTGAACTTCCTTGTTCTTCTCACGAGGTTCCATGAACATCTATCTGCTGCAGATCGCCAATGGCGTGGGCATCGGCATGCTCTACTTCCTGCTGGCAGTGGGCTTGTCGATCGTCTTCGGCCTGCTGCGCTTCGTCAATTTCTCGCATGGCGCCTTCTTCCTGCTGGGCGCTTATCTCTGTTACGAGGCCACCAGCCGCGGCCTGGATTTCTGGTGGTCGCTCTTCATTGCCCCCGCCGCCGTGGGCCTGTTCGCCTGGGTGGTGGAGCGCTTTGTACTGCGCCACGTGTATGCCCTGCCGCATCACTTCCACATCCTCTTCACGGTCGGCATGGCGCTGGTGATCCAGGAAGCGGTGATCTCGGTCTGGGGACCGCTGGGCAACAATGTCTCGCCGCCGGATCTGCTGCAGGGCGTGGTGATGTGGGGCGGCTTCGTCTATCCCAAGTACCGCCTCTTCGTCATCGGCCTGACCGCCGTCATGGCGCTGCTCCTGTGGTGGGTGCTGGAAGGCACGCGCCTGGGCTCGATCGTGCGGGCCGGGTCGGAATCGACCGAAATGGTCAGCCTCCTGGGCCTGAACATCCAGCGCATCTTCAGCCTGGTCTTCGCCCTGGGTGCCGCCACTGCCGGGCTGGCCGGGGCGCTGGCCGCACCGATACGCGGGGCCGATCCCTTCATGGGGGTTGAGGCGCTGGGCATCGCCTTCGTGGTGGTGGTGGTCGGCGGGCTGGGCAGTTTCTGGGGCGCGCTCATTGGCGGCATCCTGGTCGGCATCGTGCAGAGCGTGATGAGCACGGTCTGGTCCGAAGGCGCACACCTGATGATCTACGTGGCCATGGCGGCGGTGATGCTGCTGCGTCCGAATGGCTTGCTGGGGCGGCCCGGCGCGGCCTGAAGCCGCATTACGTCACCTGACGCCACCTGACGTTTTCTGCACAGAGGCTTTCATGAAACAGATTGCGCATTTCCGTTACACCCTGCTGGCCGCCGCCGTGGTGCTGTTGCTGCCGCTGCTGCTGCCTTCCGGCACGCTGGCCACCGAAGTGCTGGTGTTCGCCCTGGCCGCGCTGGGCTGCAACCTGCTGCTGGGCTATACCGGCCTGATGTCCTTTGGCCAGGGCATCTTCTTTGGCGTGGGCAGCTACACCACCGGCGTGGTGCTGCTGCAGTTGAAACTCGCCCTGCTGCCCGCATTGGCCCTGGCGGCCGTTGGCGGCGCGCTGGTGGCGCTGCTGGTGGGCTGGTTCTCGATCCGCCAGCGCGGCACCTACTTCGTGATGCTCACGCTGGCCTTCGCCCAGATGTTTTATTTCCTGGCCTATACCCTCAAGGACGTCACCGGCGGCGACAACGGCCTGCTGGACATCCCGCGTCCGCCGCTGTCGCTGTTGGGCTTCACGCTGCTGCCGACCACTTCCTCGTGGCAGTACTACACGGTGGTGGCCATCCTGTTCGTGCTGGTGTTCTGGCTGCTGCAGCGCGTGGTCGATTCGGTGCTGGGCAAGACCCTGCTGGCGGTGCGCGAAAACGAAGCGCGCGCCTCGGCGCTGGGCTATGACGTGCGGCTGCTGAAGCTGGCGGCCTTCGTCATCTCGGGCGCGGTCACCGGTCTGGCCGGTGGTCTGCACGCGATGATGACCGGCGTGGCACCTCTATCCAACATCGAATATCACACCAGTGAAGCGATTCTCGTGATGACCGTCATCGGCGGCACCGGCAACCTGTTTGCCTCGGTGCTGGGCGCGAGCTTCTATGTGCTGGTGGGCAACTGGCTTTCCACGCTGTGGCCACGCTGGCTGATGCTGCTGGGGCTACTGTTGATTGCGGTCAGCCTCTACATGCAGAAGGGCCTGTTCGGCCTGGCCGTGAAGTTGATCGATGCCGCGCGCGGCCGCAAGGATGACGCGGCGCAAGCCGCCACCGTGACCAAGGAGAAGCACTCATGAGCCGCCCCATCCTGCAAGCGGTCAACGTCACCAAGCGCTACGGCAAGTTCACCGCCGTCAACGGCATCACGCTGGATATCGAGGCCGGCACCGTGCATTCGGTGATCGGTCCCAATGGCGCGGGCAAGACCACGCTGTTCCACACGCTGACCGGCACCACGCCCATCACCGAGGGCAGCATCCTGGTCGAGGGCGAAGAAGTGGCGCACCTGCCGGGCAATCGCCGGGTGCAGAAAGGCTTGGCGCGCTCCTTCCAGGTGACCAGCCTGTTCCCCAACCTGAGCGTGCGCGAGAACCTGCGGCTGGCCGCGCAGGGCCGCTCCCCGCTGGCCGCATTGAATCCCTGGAAACGTGCCGAACAGTTCAGTTCCGCCTGCGCGCTGGCCGATGAGCTGGTGGCGCGCCTGTCCCTGCAGGCGGTGGCGGAGCGGGCCTGCGCAGAACTTTCACATGGCCAGCAACGCAGGCTGGAGGTGGGCATGGCCATGGCCGGGCGGCCCAAGGTGATCTTCCTGGACGAGCCGACCTCGGGCATGGGCATCGACGACATCGCCGAGATGAAACAGCTCATCCACGGGCTGCGGCGCGACTACACGGTGGTGCTGATCGAACACAACATGGATATCGTGATGGATATCTCGGACCGCATCACGGTGATGCAGCTGGGCCAGATCCTGGCGCAGGGCAAACCGGCCGAGATCCGTAGCGATGAACGCGTGCGCCGGGCCTACCTCGGCAGCATGATCACCGGAGGCAAAGCATGATCCTGCAAGTGGAAGACGTTCACGGCTACTATGGCAAGAGCCACATCCTGCAGGGCGTGTCGCTGCAGGTCGATGCCGGGGAAGTGGTGACCCTGCTGGGACGTAATGGCGCCGGCAAGACCACGACCTTGAAAAGCATCGTCGGCGTGGTGCCGCCGGCGCAGGGACGCGTGCTGTTTGAAGGCCAGGTCATCAGCGGCCTGCCCTCCTACAAGATCGCCGCACGCGGCGTGTGCCTGGTGCCGGAACATCGCGGCATCTTCAAGCTGCTGACCGTGGAAGAGAACCTGACCATGGCCGCGCGCAAGGAATCCGCATGGGGGCTGGACGAGGTCTACACCATCTTCCCGCGCCTGAAGGAACGTCGCAGGAATGGCGGCGGCCAGCTCTCCGGCGGCGAGCAGCAGATGCTGGCCATTGCGCGCGCACTGATGACGCATCCGCGCGTGCTGATGCTGGACGAACCGGTCGAAGGCCTGGCCCCGGTGATCGTGGACGAGATCGTGGCGCAGCTGCGGCAGATCAAGGCGACCGGGATGTCCATCATCCTGGTGGAACAGAATCTGGAAGTGTGTACGCAACTGGCGGACCGGCATTACATCGTCGAACAGGGACGCATCGTCTACAGCGGCAGCAATGCCGCCTTCCTGGCCGATGAGGGCGTGAAGGACCGTTATCTGGGCGTGAATCTGGCGGCATGATGGCTGCCGCGCACCAACCCGAACAAGGACTCGATATGGACATGAAAACCCAAGCCTCCACCCTGCGCATCGACGGCACGCGCCTGTGGGATTCTCTGATGGAACTGGCCCGCATCGGCGGCACCGCCAAGGGCGGCGTCTGCCGCCTGGCCCTGACCGACCTCGACAAGCAGGGCCGCGACCTGGTCACGTCCTGGGCGCGCGCTGAAGGCATGAGCGTGGTGGTGGACCAGATCGGCAACATCTTCATGCGCCGCCCCGGCCGCAACAATGCGCTGCCGCCGGTGATGACGGGCTCGCACATCGACACCCAGCCCACCGGCGGCAAGTTCGACGGCAACTACGGCGTGCTCTCCGGCATCGAGGTGATTCGTACGCTGAACCAGCACAACATCCAGACCGAGGCCCCCATCGAAGTGGCGGTATGGACCAATGAAGAAGGTTCGCGCTTCGTGCCGGTAATGATGGGCTCGGGCGTGTTCTGCGGGGCCTTCACGCTGGAGCACGCCTACAACGCCACCGACGTCGACGGCAAGAAGGTGCGCGACGAACTGGAACGCATCGGCTACATCGGCGAGCAGGTCTGCGGTGATCATCCCATCGGTGCGTATTACGAGGCACACATCGAACAGGGACCGGTGCTGGAAAATGCCGATACCGTCATCGGCGTGGTGCCGGCGGTACTGGGGCTGTCGTGGTACGACTGCACGGTGACCGGTTTTGAATCGCACGCCGGGCCGACCCCGATGGAGATCCGCAAGGACGCGCTGCAGGTCTCGACCTTCATCATGCAGGAAGTAGTGGCCATCGCCAACCGCTATCCGCCTTACGGACGCGGCACGGTGGGCCAGGTGCAGGTGATGCCCAACAGCCGCAACGTGATTCCGGGGCAGGTGAAATTCTCCATCGACCTGCGCAACGTCAGCGAGGACTCGCTCACGCGCATGCATGAAGACCTGCTGGCCTACCTGGAAGCGATGCGCAAGAAGACCGGGCTGTCCATCGAACTGGAGCGGGTCTCGTACTTCCCGCCCTGCCCCTTCCATCCGGATTGCGTGGACAACGTGCGCGCGGCCTCGGCCGCACTGGGCTACAAGACCATGGACGTGGTCTCCGGCGCAGGGCACGACGCCATCTATGCCGCCCGCCTGGCACCGGCAGGCATGATCTTCGTACCCTGCAAGGATGGGGTCTCCCACAACGAGATCGAAGATGCGCGCCCCGAACACCTCGAAGCCGGCTGCAACGTGCTGTTGCAGGCCATGCTGGCCAGCGCGGGCGTGGTCGCCGACTGATCATTGCATGAATTTGAATTGATGCAAAAAACTGAACATGAAACCGAAAATCGTCATTGCACGCATGAATCACGAGACCAATACCTTCTCGCCGATTCCCACACCCCTTGAAGCCTTCGCCCCGCAATGGGATGCCGATGCGTATCGCGACCAGAAGGGTGCGCGCACCGCGATGGGCGCCTTCCTCGAACTGGCCGAACAGACCGGTGCCGAGATCGTCACGCCCCTGGCCGCCTGGGCCAACCCCAGCGCGGCGGTGGCCGCCGATGCCTACACGCTGATGTGCGACGCCATCGTGCGCGCCATCGAAGGTGGCTGCGATGCCATCCTGCTGGACCTGCATGGCGCCATGGTGGCCGAGAACGCCGAGGATGGCGAAGGCACGCTGCTCGAACGCATCCGCCGCATTGCGCCCGATACGCCCATGGCGGTGGCGCTGGATCTGCATGGCAACGTCACGCAGAAGATGGTCACGCATGCCGATGTGATCGTCAGCTTCAAGACCTATCCGCACATCGACATGTTCGAGACCGGCGAGCATGCCTGCCGCCTGCTGCTGGCGCGGCTGCAGGGCAAGTCGCAGCCAACGGTGGCCTGGCGCCAGGTGCCGGTGCTGTCGGCCACGCTGACCAGCAATACCTCGGCCTCGGCCATGCAGCGCGCCGTGGAAGCGGCCAAGGCGGCGGAGCAGGAAGCGGGCGTGCTGGCGGTGTCGGTGCTGGCGGGCTTCCCGCTGTCGGATTTCCGCGATGCGGGGATGTCGGTGGTGGTGGTGACCGAGAACGACAGCGCACTGGCCGATGCCGTGGCCGAGCGCATCGCGCGCCAGATCTGGAATGAACGTGACGACTTCGTCTATGACAGCCTGCCGCTGGCCGAATCGCTGGCGCAGGCGCGGGCCTTGAGTGAAGGTCCGGGACAGGGGCCGGTGCTGCTGCTGGACCACAGCGACAACGTCATGTCGGGCGGTACCTGCAATACCATGGACGTGCTGGAAGCCGCTCTGCAGGCCGGTCTCACGGGCATTGCCGTGGGCCCGGTGAGCGACCCGGAAGCGGTGGCGCAACTGGTGCAGGCCGGGGTGGGTGCGACCGTCACGCTGGCCGTGGGCAACAAGGTGGACCTGGCTGCGCAGGGCATCAGCAAGACGCCGCCGGTTTATACCGGAAAGGTATCGGCCATCAGCGATGGCCGTTTCACCGTCACCGGACCGATCTACACCGGCTCGACCTTGCAGATGGGGCGCAGCGTGCTGCTGGACATCGGTGCGGCGCGCATCGTCGTCACCGAGGAGCGGGTCGAACCGTATGACCTCGGGGTCTTCACAAGCCTGGGCCTGGACCCGGCGCAGCAAGCCTTCCTGATCCTGAAGTCGCGCATGTATTGCCGTCCGGTCTTCGTGCCCATCAGCCGCGCGTTGGTAGAGTGCGATTCCGACAGCGGCGGCCCGACCAGCGCCAATTTCCGGCTGTTCCCGATCAAGAAGGTGCGCCGTCCGATCTATCCGCTGGATCCGGCCATGGACTGGTAACACGCACCGGGCCTGCGCTGCGGGCCGATGGACTTTGCCGTAATACAACACCCCGGTATCGGGATATTCCCGAGTTGTGCCGTGCCGGGGAGGGCCTGTGTTAGCCTGCAAAGACAGCAAGGATGGGCTGCCCGTCCTTGCTGCCAGCGCCCGGCTCACGATCACAACAGCAAAACAGCACACCAGCCGCCGGTCGCCTCACTCAATCAGGGGAGACGGAATGAAAAACCTCAAGATCGGCGTACGCCTGGCCATCGGCTTCATTGCCTTGCTGATGTTGATGGCCGTGATGGTCGGCCTGGGCGTGTGGCGTCTGGGCAATATCGGGGACGCCACCGACGAGATGACCCAGATTGCGCTGAAGAAAGAACGCGATGCCGTACAGTGGCATGCGGCCATCAAGGAAAACGGCGTGCGCACCTTCGCCGTCATGAAGAGTGATGACGATGCCTTCCAGCAATACTTCCAGAAGCAGATCGATGCGCAATCGGCCAAGATCAGCCAGCTGCAGAAGCAAGTGGAAGCGGCCATCACCGATCCCGAGGAAAAGCGTCTCTTCGCGGAAGTCGGCAAGCTGCGTGCAGCCTATCGCGATACGCGGCAAAAGATCTTCGACATCAAGACCGCCGGCGACGATGCACGCGCCCGCGAGATGACCGATACCACGCTGGTGAAGATGATGGATGAGTATGCCGACAGCGTGCTGCGCTATGCCGATTACCAGAAGAAGGTGATCGACCAGACCGCCAGCGAGATCAACGGCGACTATCGTTCCGGCCGCAGCATGCTGCTGATGCTGGGTGCGCTGGAAATCGTGCTGGGTGCGGCACTGGCCTGGCTGCTCACGCGCAGCATCACGCGCCCGCTGAACCAGGCGGTGAGCATCGCAGAAACGGTGGCCGCAGGCGACCTCACCTCGCGCATCGAGGCCAATAGCCGCGACGAAACCGGCCAGCTGCTGGCCGCGCTCAAGTCCATGAATGGCAACCTGCAGGACATCGTGGGGCGGGTGCGTTCCGGCACCGAGACCATCAATGTCGCCTCGCGCGAGATTGCCACCGGCAACCTCGACCTGTCGGCGCGCACGGAACAGCAAGCCGGATCGCTGGAAGAAACCGCATCGGCCATGGAACAGCTCACCTCCACCGTCAAGCAGAACGCCGACAATGCGCGCCAGGCCAATGCGCTGGCCGCATCGGCCTCACAGGTGGCCAGCCAGGGTGGTGCGGTGGTGGAGCAGGTGGTGGCGACCATGGGCGAGATCCACGCTTCGTCGCAGAAGATCGCCGACATCATCGGCGTGATTGATGGCATCGCCTTCCAGACCAACATCCTCGCGCTCAATGCGGCAGTGGAAGCGGCGCGCGCCGGTGAGCAGGGACGCGGCTTTGCGGTGGTGGCCTCCGAAGTGCGCTCGCTGGCGCAGCGTTCAGCGTCGGCGGCCAAGGAGATCAAGCAGCTGATCGGGGATTCCGTGGAAAAGGTCGGCGATGGCAGCCGCCTGGTGGCCCAGGCCGGTGACACCATGCAGGAGGTGGTGCACAGCGTGGCGCGCGTGACCGAGATCGTGCGCGAGATCACGCTGGCCAGCCAGGAACAGAGCGACGGCATCGAACAGGTCAACCTGGCCATCACCCATATCGATGAAGCCACGCAGCAGAATGCCGCGCTGGTGGAAGA
>NZ_DBIC01000132.1:8285-8453 GCF_002296545.1 Herbaspirillum sp. UBA812
GCAGAATGCCGCGCTGGTGGAAGAAGCGGCCGCGGCGGCACGCTCCATGCAGGATCAGGCGGCCTCGCTGACCGAAGCGGTCAGCGTGTTTCGTCTTGATACCGCCCTGGTAGCAGACGCGCCGCTGCGCCCTCAGTGATCGCTCAGCGCGGCACGTCGCCTTCGACA
>NZ_DBIC01000239.1:0-9808 GCF_002296545.1 Herbaspirillum sp. UBA812
GCACCACCACCAGCCCTGACGCGCACCTTGCCACCGCGCCTTCTGGGGGCAACGCATCTCGCAGATTAAATGTGAACAGGCCCTAGGAAAATCAGCCACAAGCATTCGTTTCGACGAGGGCAGAGAAAAACATCCACGATGTCATCGATATCGGCATGACAGCGGAAATGCTCCGCCTGAGGCGGCCCTCGGGCCTCGCCAGGTCTTGACGGTGGTCAGGACATCACCACTGCTTGCTGCGCCTGCCGCTGACGCGGCTTGAGCAACCTGGGACGCACGATGGTCACCGCAACGGTCCATGCAATCACCAGCGCCAGTACGTACAGGGCGATGAATCCCGCAAAGCCGAGGTGGGGGGAGAGCGCCTTGGCAATGCCAAGGAAGGCGGCATAGCCCCAGCTCACCGCACTCACCACGCCGATGGCCAGTGTCGTCAAGCCCAACACGGCGCTGCGCCGGGTGGCATTGGCAAGCTGCGGCAACACGTAAAAATGGACGCCGACACCGTTGATGCTTAGTATCGTCACCACCAGCAACTTGGCCAGCAGCTTGCCGTTCTGGAGGATGAGATGCGGATCGAAGCCGGTATCGATGCCGATCACCGTCAGCCCGGTGGCCCACAATGCCAGCAGTGAAATCAGCACGATGCTTGCCAGTCGTTCAATGAGCCTGGCACGGGAAGGACTGCCCTGGCGGTTGAAGACAAGAAAGTCCACCATCACGATGGAGACCGCGGCGGCAATCATGGAGATGATGTGAAGATAGATCATCGAAATGCGGGTGACGTCCAGGAAGAGTTTCATGATTCCTCAATAGAAAAGTTCTTGGCACGTAAATACGATGAGAGCCTGAAGAGGTTCAAAAAATGAGATGAAAACAGAATGAACCTTTTGCCGAGAAGTCGGCATCAACGGCACATACAGAAAAATTGCAACAATGTCCGGACCTTCAGTCAATTCCATCGAACAAGAAGAAATCGACCTGCTCGACCGTATCTCCCAGGGGGACAGGCGGGCGTTCGAGCGTCTCTATCGGCACTATTTTCCGAGACTGGCACAGTTTCTCCGGCGACTTGTCCGGGACGGCCAGCTCAGCGAGGAGATCATCAATGACACCATGTATGTCGTATGGACCAAGGCCCATACCTACAACGGACAATCCCGGGTCTCGACCTGGATTTTTGCCATTGCCTACCGGCAGGGGCTGAAAGCCTTGTCCAGGGTGGATACTCCGGTGGAAATGGATCAGGAGAGCATGGTTGCCGATGAATTCGTGGAGCCGGACAAGCAGTTGAGCGAGGCCCAGCTGCGGCGCCATATCGGCGGAGCCCTGGATCGCTTGTCCTTTGAACACAGAACCGTGATGGCCCTGACCTATTTCCATGGCATGAGCTACGACGAGATCGCCCACACCATGGGTTGTTCGATTAATACGGTGAAAACCAGAATGTTCTATGCGCGGCAGAAGCTGAAGGTCTTCCTGTCGGCATACGCATAGGGAGGCGTCATGACAGACATTGAAATTCTTTCCCACGACGAGACCGAAAAGCTGCTTCCGTGGTTCGTCAACGGAACGCTGAACGAAGAGCAGCAGCGCGCGGTACGCGAGCACCTGCAATCCTGCCCGGAGTGCAGCGCGGCCTATTCCTGGGCCTGCAGCGAAAGAGCCGCAATCTACACGGAGCAGGAGGCCGTTCCCGACGTCGAGGCGAGCCTCGCGCGGATGATGGCCCGCATCGAACCGAGAGCGCCCGGAAAAACCTCCTCTTTCCTTGGCCGCATGACCTCCCTGTTGGTCGGCAAGCCCTGGATGCCGGTCGCCCTCGCCCTCCAGGCGGTGCTGGTGGTGGCGCTCGGCCTGGGCGTGTTCATGCAATCCGGCGTCAAGCAATACGTGGCGCTGAGCGATGCAGATAGCGGAAAGATGAAGATCGCCATCGTGTTCAAACCCGATACGACGGTGCAGCGGATGCAGGAGATCCTGCGCGCCATCAACGCCAATATCGTCGCCGGGCCGACGGTGACCTTCGCTTACGTGGTCGAAATGCCTGCTGGCGAAGAGAGCAGCGCCCTGCGGCACTTCAAGCAGGCACCGGAAATCTCGCTGGTGCAAAGTCTGGGGCCGGGCAAATGAGTCTGGCGCGTCGATGGACCGCGCTGCTGCTGGTCTCGCTGGCCTTGCTGGCCGGCGCCCACGCCTTGGCCGAAGCCCCCGCGCAGGGGCCGCCGGAAGCGCGCCAGATCCTGGTGATGCTGCATCTGCCGGCACCGCACTTCCGGCCGGATTCCAGCTATGGCGGCGGCTATCGCAACGAAGCGGCCGGCCATGCGCGACTCACGATTGCCCGGGAGATCGCCAATCAGTACCAGCTGACGCTGGTTTCGCGTTGGCCCATGTCCACGCTGGGCGTGGATTGCTTCGTGATGAACGTTCCCGGCAGTGCCAGCATGGAAGAGACCGTCAAGCTGGTCTCCGCCGATAGCCGCGTCGAATGGGCGCAGGAGATCAATTCCTTCACCGCGCTGGGCGCGTCGGATCCGCTCTATCCGATCCAGCCGAGTGCCAGATTCTGGCATCTTGACCGGATTCACTCCGTTGCCACTGGCAAGGGCGTGCGCATCGCCGTCATCGACAGCGGGGTCGAGGATGATCATCCCGATCTGGCCGGACAAGTCACCGAGAGAGAGAACTTCGTTACCGACCGGAGTTATGCAGCCGAGTCCCACGGTACCGCCGTGGCCGGCATCATCGTAGCGGTCCGGGACAACAACATCGGCATCGCCGGCATCGCCCCGGATGCCAAGATCATGGCGCTGCGCGCCTGCTGGCAGAATGGCGACAGGAGTCTGTGCAACAGCTTTACCATCGGGCAAGCGCTCAATTTCGCCATATTGAACGGAGCCAAGATCATCAACATGAGCCTCGCCGGTCCCAGGGACCAGTTGATCAAACGCCTCATCGAAGTGGCCCAGCAGCGCGGCATGCTGATCGTGGCCGCCAGTTCCGGCGACGATCCCGCCGGCGGCTTTCCGGCCTCCGTGCCGGGCGTCATTGCAGTGGCCGACAAGATCCTGCCCTCGCGCCCGGCCTCCACGCTCTACGCTCCCGGCCAGGGTATCCCCACGACCACGCCGCATTTCGCCTGGAACCTGGTATCAGGCAGCTCCTTTTCCGCCGCCCATGTATCGGGACTGGCAGCCTTGCTCGTGCAACTGCGTCCCCGCGACAGTCCCGAACAGATCCGCAAATCGGTCATCACCAGAAACGCTTATATCGACGGCGCAGGAAGCGGTAATATCGAAGTCTGTGCGACATTCAGGAAACTGGTGGAAAGATGCGTCTGCGAATGCCAATAGATCCGGCTTCACTTCCGGGGAATCATGCCCCTGCGTAGGTATGCCGCCGTCGCGCTGATGATGATCAGCGCCGATGCGCTCGCGCAGATGAGCAAGAGCATCAGCGGCTCATCGGACTACTGGTATCGCGGAATCTCCCTCTCGTCGGGGCTTCCGGTCGTTCAAGCTACTCTCAACCATGATTTCCGGGATGGCTGGTATGCAGGCGCATCCGGCTCCGGGGCCAGGAATTCGAATGAGGCGAGCGTAGGTCAGCTGGTCCTGTTCGGTGGCAATGCGATGCGCCTGGATGCCACCACCAGCCTGGACTTGGGTGCGCACATGACGCGCCTGCTTGATGCTCCCTCCCTGGTTTTCACCGAACTCTACGCCGGCATCGTCAAGGAAAGGTATTCCTTGCGGCTCTATTATTCGCCGCGCTATCTGGGTGAGAAGAAGCAGACCACCTACCTCGATTTCAACATGGCTCATCCTCTTTCTTCCTCCGTATATCTTTCGCTGCACCTGGGGTGGCTGGAATCCATGGCGGTCGAGAGCAAACGCTTTTCCAACCGCTTCGATACGCGTCTGGGGATCGGCACCTATATCGGATTCTGGAATTGCCAGGTGACTTACAACATGGTGCGGGCATCGGAGCCGCTCACGGTGAATGCGGCGAACCGGGTCATTCTGAATCTGAGTTATTCGTTCTGATGTTGATGGCGCCTGCCGTTCATCAGGCCAAATGGAACGGTCTCTGGTTGGCGAGCAGAAGCCGTCCAGGCTGGGCATTCAATGAAGTGCCTTACATCCATCAGCAGCAAAGGCAACGTTGAACAGGCCCTGCACGCATCAGAAAGCGGCCCAAGCCCGCATGGGCTGAAACGTACAGATCCGCCGATTGCGAGCTGTTGCACTCCATGTCTCGCACCATTAACGGAATCTTAATGCTCTTTCACAACAGCGTTAAGCAGCCGCCTGCCACGCCCGGCCCTCGCCGAAATAGAAGGCCCGGATATCGGCCCGCTCCCGCAACGCCCCTGCCTCGCCGCTCAACACACTGTGCCCGTGCTCCAGCACCGTGGCGCGATGCGCGTACTGCAGCGCCACCGCCGAATTCTGTTCGGCCACCAGCAAGGCCACGCCCTCCTCGCGGTTGAGCCGGCTCAGTTGCGCAAAGATGTCCGCCACCACCTTCGGTGCCAGCCCCATCGAGGGCTCATCCAGCACCAGCAGGCGCGGCCGCGAGATCAGCGCGCGGCCGATGGCCAGCATCTGCTGCTCGCCGCCCGAGCACAGCCCGGCCAGGCTGCGGCGACGCTGATGCAGCAGCGGAAAGAAGGCATAGATGCGATCCAGTGCCTCCCGCAGCACGGCACGCCGCGTGAAGTGCGCAGGCCAGCCGGTCAGCAGATTCTCTTCCACGCTGAGGGAGGCAAAACAATGCCGTCCTTCCAGCACCTGCGCCAGTCCCTGCCGCACCAGCTCGGCAGGACTGCTGCGCGCCACCTCCCGCCCCTCGAACAGGATGCGCCCGCCGCGCACCTGCCCGCGCTGCGCCGCCAGCAGATTGGAGACCGCCTTGAGCGTGGTCGACTTGCCCGCGCCATTGGCTCCCAGCAGGGCGTGGATCTCGCCCGCCTGTACGTCCAGGCTCACACCCTGCAAGGCCAGCAGCGCGCCCTGGTAACGCACCTCGATGGACTCGATCTGCAACAGCGGCGCACTCATCTCAGCTCCATGCGTGGAAAGGCGGCTTGACGCCATTGAGGTAGTAATTGCCGACGATGGCGTATTTCCAGCGCACCGGATCATGCAGCGTGTGCGTGCGCGCATTGCGCCAATGACGGTCCAGGTTGTACTGGCCCAGCGTGGAACGCGTGCCCGCCAGTTCGAACAGCTTGTTGGTGGCGTGGATGGCGATCTCGGTGGAGAGTACCTTGGCTTCCGCCGTCAGGATCTGCGCACGCGCCACGTTCTCGGCATCGGGGGCGGCGACGGCCGCATCGATGGCGCGGCCCGCGCGTTCCAGCAGCGCTTCGCTGGCATGCAGACGGATCTGCAGGTCGCCCACGGCCTGGATCGAATACGGATCTTCCCAGGCGTGATCGCGCTGGCTGTCGATCCACGGGCGCGACTTGGTGCGCACGAAGTCCTGGGTATCGGCAATCGCGGCGCGGGCAATGCCCACGTCCACCGCAGCCTGGATGATCTGGAAGATGGCGCCGTCGGCGGAGGGTTCCAGGTAGCCCTTGTAGGCCGGGATCAGATGCGTCTTCGGCACTTTCACCTGATCGATGATGACGGTGCCGCTCAGGGTAGTGCGCTGGCCGAAGGCTGACCAGTCGTCAATGACGGTCAATCCCGGTGCATTGCGCTCGGCCACCACGTACCAGGTGCGGTTCTCTTCATCATTGGCGACGATGGGCACGTAATGCGCCAGCAGCGCGCCGGTGGAGTAGAACTTCTTGCCGCTCACGATGACGTGGTCACCGGCATCGACGAAGCGCGTCTCGAAGTCCGCAGCCCGCTTGGATCCCGACTCGGAGAAGGCATTGCCCCAACGCACGCCGCGCAGGAAATCGGCGAAGAAACGCTGTTGCTGTTCCGGGTCGGAAACGGTGCGCACCGCTGCCACGAAGCCCAGGTGATTCTGCGTGATCTGGCCCAGCGACGGGTCGGCCGCGGAAATGATGGCGATCACTTCGGCCAGCGTGGCATAAGAGACTTCGGCCCCGCCGAAGGCACGCGGCACGTTGATGGCCCACAGGCCGCTTTGCGAATAGGCCTCGATCTCTTCCACCGGCCAGCGGCGCAGCTGATCGCGTTCGGAAGCGCCTTGCGCCAGGCGCTTGGCCAGCGTGTGGGCGACGGCGATGGCTTCGGCGTCATCACGGATCACGTGCGCCGGTTGCGCCGCGCGCGGCAAGCCGGGTACCGGGCCGCTGGCGGGAGAATAAGACTGTGTGGAGGGGGCGAGCACGGCAGACATGGTCGGACCTTTCAGAAAAAAATGGAGAAGTGGAAGAAGACGGCAGGTGGTCCCGCAACAGCGCATCAGTGCACCAGTGCGTCACCGCAGGACCGGCCTGCCCTCAGTCATCGATGCTCTTGCGCACCTTGATGTTCTTTTCCTTGGCATAGGCCAGGGCGGACTTTTCGATGATGGGACGCAGCAGTTTCCAGTCCGGGGCGATCCAGTCGGAGACCACGTTCCACTGCTTGCCATCCCATTGCTGGAAGGCCACCAGGCCATCGCCTTCGTGGTTGTCCCAGGTCACGTGGATGGAGTGGAACAGGCCCTTGGCACCGAGTGCAGCCGTGCGGGCCTGGTCGATATTGAGGTTCTCCAGACCCCAGCGGATTTCATCACCGGTGAGCGTGCGCTTGCCGAATTTGGCCTGGGCGATGCGGATCGCTTCCACGTTGAGGATGCCGTTGAGCACGCCGAGATTGTGATAGACGCTGCCGATGCGCTTGGGATCCTGCAGGTTGCCCTTTCCAGCCCCGTAGACGGTCTTCTGGATTTCCTGCAGCACCGGATACTGCGCGCCTGCGGCCACGGTGGTGATGGCCACATAGCCCTTGGCCGCGTCACCGGCCGGGATCACGTCTTCCTCCGAATTGGACCAGACGTTGCCGATGATGTGATCCGCCGGGAAGCCCGACTTCTGCGCCGTCTTCAGCGCCACCGGGTTCATCACGCCCCAGCCGCGCAGCACCACATAGTCGGGCTTGGCGCGGCGGATCGCCAGCCATTGCGCCTGCTGGTCATTGCCGGGGTGCGGCACTTCGATCTGCTGCAGCGAGAAACCATATTTTTCCGACAGCAGCTTGTAGATCGGGATGGTCTCCTTGCCATAGGGCGAACCGTGATAGAGCACCACGATCTTCTTGCCCTTGAGCTTGTCGCTGCCGCCTTCCTTGCTGGCGATGTAGTTGACGATGCCCGAGGTCTCGCTGTAAGGGTTGAGCAGCAGCGGGAAGATGTACTTGAAGACGCGGCCATCGGTGGTATCGGTGCGGCCGTGATTGATGGTCAGCAGCGGCACCTTGTCGGCCGTGACGCGATCCAGCAGCGCGTAGGCGATGCCGACCGAGAGCGGATTCCAGGTGGCGATGTTGGGACGCTGCTTGAGGCGCTCGTAGACTTCCACGCCGCGCTCCACTTCGTACTGGGTCTCGCCTTCTTCCCAGGTCAGCTTGACGCCACCCACGCCGCCATCGCGCAGGTTGACCAGGTTCAGGTAATCGATGAAGCCGCCAAAGAAGCCGGTCCCGCCAGCCGCATACGGACCCACCCGGTAACTCTGCAGGGGGAAGAATTGTTCATCGGCATGGGCATGTTGCAGGCCTGCAGACAGGAGGGCTGCGGAGAGAATGAAGGTTTTTAATAATTTTGCGTGCAGCATGGTGAGAGAGCTTCTCCGTGGTGAGGGTGGAAGTGAAGGTAAATAGTTATGACGCAGACGCGCGCTTGTGAAGGCGACGGCGTGCGCGTCCCCACAGGGCAGCCAGGCCCTGCGGCTCGACGATGAGGAAGAAGATGATCAGCGCCCCCAGCACGATGCGCTGGCTCATTTCCAGCACGCCGGAGTCGAACCACTGCCCCAGCAGCAGGCTGCCCAGGCGCGACAGCAGCAGCGGAAACACCACGATCAGCGCCGCCCCCAGGAAGGCCCCGCGAATGGTCGCCAGCCCGCCGATGATGACGATGAAGAGAATCTGCAGCGAACGATCCAGATTGAAGCCGGCCGGTTCCACCGTGCGCAGGTAGACGAAGCCCCACAGCACACCGGCCACGCCGATGACGAAGGACGACACGGCAAAGGCCAGCAGCTTGGTGCGCAGCACCGGCACGCCGATCACGCGGGCCGCCTGTTCGTTGTCGCGCACGGCGATGAAGTGATGGCCGGTCTGGCTCTGCACCAGCCGCCAGCACAGCAAGGTCAGCACCGTGACGATGGCCAGCGCGAACAGGTAGCGGCCCGCCGGCGTATCGAAGGCCAGCCCGCCCACCACCAGCGGCGGCGCATCGATCACGCCGGACGGATTGTCATTGCTGAACCAGCTGAACTTGACCAGCACCCACTGCACGAAGAACTGCGCCGCCAGCGTCGAGACGGCCAGATAGAAACCGCGCAGGCGCAGGCTGGGCAAGCCGAACACCAGCCCGATGACGGTCGCGGCCACGCCTGCCAGCGCGATGGAGACCAGCAGCGGCAGGCCCTCCACGCGCAGGTTGAGGTTGTAGGCAGCAAAGGCGCCCACCGCCATGAAGGCCGAACTGCCCAGCGAGAGCTGGCCCGCGTAACCGGTCAGCAGATTGAGCCCGACCGCCGCCAGCGAGAGTGCCAGGAAAGGAATCAGCAAGGCATCGATGACATAGGGCGAGGCGAACAGGGGCAGGATCACCCAGGCCACCACCAGCAACAGCAGCCAGGGTGCGGCACGCCGCCACGAGAGCCCGCGCAGGGGCAGCACGCGCGGCGATGAAGCGAGAGAAGTCGTCATGTCAGGCCCTTTGCCATGCACGCTGGCCGAACAGGCCACTGGGCCTGACCAGCAGGAAGGCCAAGGCGGCCACGTAAGCGAACCAGCCTTCGATACCGCCGCCCACCAGCGGGCCGAGATAGACCTCCGCCAGTTTTTCCAGCGCACCGATGAGCAGGCCACCGACGATGGCCCCCAGTACCGAATCGAAACCGCCCAGCACCAGTACCGGCAAGGCCTTCAGCACCACCAGCGACAGCGAGAACTGCACGCCCAGGCGCGCGCCCCACAAGAGACCGGCGATCAGTGCGATCAGTCCGGCCGTGGCCCACACGGCGGCGAGGATGCGCGGCAGGCGCAAACCCACTGCCAATGCGGCAAAGCCGTCATCGGCCAGCGCGCGGAATTCCAGGCCGAGGCGGGTGTAGCGGAAGAAGGCCGACAGCAGCGCCACCATCACGGCCGCCGTAGCCGCGGCGAAGAGATCGAAGGAAGAAATCATCATCCCGCCCAGTTGCAGGGGCGTATCGGCGATGCCCAGCTCCAGCGCATGCACCTGCGTGCCCCACAGCAATTGCGCCGCGCCCTCGATCACGTAGGACAGACCCAGCGTGGCCATGAACAGCGTCATCGGCGACTGGTTCTGCAAGGGCCGCAACACCACCCGTTCGATCGACAGGCCCAGCAGGATCATCGCCGCCAGCGTCAGCAGCAAGGCCAGCGCGAAAGGAACATCGCGCTCCACCAGGCTCACGAAAGTCAGCGCGGCAAACAGCAGTTGCGCGCCCTGCGCAAAGTTGAGCACGCCCGAGGTCTTGTAGATCAGCACGAAGCCGATCGCCACCAGCGAATACATCACCCCCGAGAGCAGGCCACCGGTCAGCACTTCGGCGAAGAACACCCAATCGAAGTCAGCCATCACGCGGCCTCCTGCGTGGTGTGATGCCCAGGCTGGGCGACGCCCAGATAGGCCTCGATCA
>NZ_DBIC01000355.1:0-6702 GCF_002296545.1 Herbaspirillum sp. UBA812
CGCGGCAATCGCTTCGCTGCTGCGGGAGGACAATGGCTGGATCACCGCCCAGCGTGTGGAGGTGTCGGGCGGCATGTTCATCTGAACGGAACAATGCTTCAAGCGATGTCCCTGTCATCGCGACATCAGACATCCTGATCTCCCGATCTCCCGAAATCCTCACAGAAAGACCGGTGTTTCCATGGCGGAAACTCCGGTTTTTTTGTGCATGACACCCCGCTTTCCTGTCAGCTCATCCATGCCTTTCTGCACTCCCGTGCACATGGCGCGCGGCCGCATCCAGACTGCCGCAGCAGCGGCGGATGCATTCTGTTGCGCAATGGAATCTGCTCGGGTAACATCGCTCGGCATTTGGTGCAGTGCCGTTTCTGCTGGCGTCTCCAGCATGTCAGCAGAGCTGGTGATCACACCACCGTCTCCACGGACGGCAGAGTCAAAACTACAGGACAGGGCACCGCTCTCATGCGGTGATTTCAGGGAAGGACGACACGGCAGTGCGTCGGGCGCGAGATCGCGAAGATCGCGTTACGCTCGTATTGCTTCGTCCATAGGGTGGCGTCTACATAGGGGGCAGTATTTTCAGTCGACTCTTTCGCAATCGCGCAGTGCGTGCCTGTGCGAATGTGGCCACGCTTTTCACTGCCCTGCTGGCTTGTTCCCCTTCCCACGCTGCCGGTCCCGATTGCTCGCGGCCGTACACGCTGGCGCTGCACGATCACGGCCTGCTCTACTCGGCAGCCACCGATACCGGCATCGACAAGGATTTCGCCGATGAGCTGATCCGCCGCAGCGGCTGCAAGGTCAACGTCAGCCTGATGTCGCGTGCGCGCATCTGGCAGCTGATCGAATCGGGGGCACTCGATTTCAGCCTGTCCGGCATCACCAATCCGGAACGCGACAAGTTCGCCGCCTTCGCCTGGTACTTCAGCAACAAGTACTACCTGCTGGTGCGCAAGGATGCCGGCATCACTCAGTTGGCCGACGTCGCGCGCAATGATCGTTTCCAGCTCGGCGTCATCCGCGGCTTCCGCTACAGCAGCAATGCCAACCGCATGGTGGACCAGCTTACAGCTGCCAATCGCGTTACCCTGGCCGGTGGCTTGGAACCGCTTTATGAAGCGCTGCTGCAGAACCGCATCCAGGGCATGATCATGGAGCCCTTCGATTACCCGGTCGTGGAAGAGAAACGCATTCGCGAGGCCACCACCATCATCAGCTTCGAGGATCCTTCCGTACCGCACGGTCTGATCATGTCGCGCAAGGCGCTTGCGCCGGCCGAGCTGGAGAAGTGGCGCGCCCTGGTCAACGGCATGCTGGCAGACGGCACGGTGCTGCGCATCTTCCGCAAGTACTTCAATCCTGAACTGGCGGCAGCCATGGTCGAATTCCAGAGCAAGCCGTGAACTGGATACGCCAGATCCTGCTCCCCGTCATCATCCTGGCCACAGGATTGGGCGTCACCTGGACCGCATGGGACCACGAGCGCGAAGCCGCCGCCAAGGAAGTCCACACGCAGTTCGCCTCAGTGCTGCGCGAGACGGTCAGCCGCATCGAGCAGCGCATGGCGTCCTACGAACAGATGCTGCATGGGGTGCAGGGCCTGATCTCGGCCACCGGCAACATCGACCGCAACCAGTTCCGCGATTACGTTGACGCGCTCAACCTGGACGCCAATTTCTCCGGCATCCAGGCCATCGCCATCGAGGAATGGGTACCGGCTGCGCAGCTCGACGCGCATCTGGCCCGCATGGCGCGCCAGGGTGTGGCCGATTACAAGATCCATCCGATTGGCAGCCGCACTGCCTATGCCCCGACCATCCTGCGCGAGCCCTATGTAGGCCGCAACCGCATCGCCTTCGGCAATGACCAGTGGGCCGATCCGGTGCGGCGCGCCGCCATGGAAAAAGCGCGCGACTCCGGCATGGCGACCGTCTCCGGCAAGATTGAACTGAGTACTGAAGGGCCGGCAGCACCCGCCTTCATGATGTACCTGCCGCTGTACGAGCGCGGCAAACCGCAGTCCACCATTGCCGAGCGCCGCGCCAGCCTGATCGGCTGGGTGCATGCCGTTTTTCGCATGAGCGACGTGATCGCCAGCCTGTATGGCGAAAACAGCCGCACCATTGCCTTCACCCTCTATGACGGCGTGACCCAGGAAGCGCAAGCCCTGCTCTACCAATCGCCGCTGGCCAGCGGCCCGATGCATCGCCCGCGCCTGCAGGCCGATGAATACCTGGTGGTGGCCAACCACAACTGGACGCTCTCCATGAGCACCACCGATGCCTTCACCGCCCAGTTCGGGCGCAATGCCGAGCAGCTCATCGCCGTCACCGGCATCGCCATGAGCGTCACGCTGGCGCTGCTGGGCTGGCTGATGATGTCCAGCCGCAAGCGCGCCGTCCGCCTGGCGCAGAAGATGACCGTCGAGCTGCGCGCCAGCGAAGAGCAGTTCCGCGCCATCGCCGATTGCACCGTCAACTGGGAAGTCTGGTGGGGCCTGGATGGCCGTCCGCGCTGGATCAATCACGCGGTGCGCGACTACACCGGCTATACCGTGGAGGAATGCCTCTCCATGCCGGACTTCATCGGCAGCATCGTCCATCCGGATGACGAGCGCCGCATCCGCGCCGAACTGGCGCGCTGCATGGATGGCCAGAAGCGCGAAGATGTGGAATTCCGCTGCGTACGCAAGGATGGCACGGTGTTCTGGCTCTCGCTGTCGTCGGCCCCGATTGCCGATGCCCAAGGCAGCTTCACGGGCTTCCGCACCAGCGCGCGCGACATCACCGACCGCAAGCAGATTGAAGCTGAACTGCGCATCTCGGCGGTGGCCTTCGATTCGCGCGAAGGCATGCTCATCACCGACGCCAACAGCAAGATCCTGCGCGTGAACAAGGCCTTCACGGAAATCACCGGCTATACCGCCGAGGAAATCGTCGGCAAGCACCCGAACCTGCTGCGCTCGGACCGCCACGGCCCGGCCTTCTTCCAGGAAATGCGCGAGAGTGTCCGGCGCTTCGGCAAGTGGCAGGGCGAAATCTGGGACCGCCGCAAGAACGGCGAGGTCTACCCCGAATGGCTGACCATCTCCGCCGTCAAGAACAAGGACAACCAGGTCACCCACTACGTCAGCACGCATCACGACATCAGTGACCGCAAGCTGGCCGAGGAACGCATCCGCGAACTGGCCTTCTTCGATGCTCTCACCCGCCTGCCCAACCGCACCCTGCTGCTGGACCGCCTCAAGCAGGCCATCGCGCTGTCGCTGCGCACGCGCACCTGCGGCGCCTTGCTGTTCATCGACCTGGATCACTTCAAGACCCTGAACGACACGGTCGGCCACGAAAAGGGCGACACCCTGTTGAAGCAGGTGGCCCAGCGCCTGCTGGCCAATGTCCGTGAAAACGATACAGTGGCGCGCGTGGGGGGTGACGAATTCGTGGTGGTGCTGGAGGGTCTCAACGACACCCAGCAGGAAGCCGCGACCCAGACCCGCACCATCGGCGAGAAAATCCTGTCGGCACTGGGCCAAACCTACCAGCTCGACGAGGTGGAATACCGCACCACCGCCAGCATCGGCGCCACCGTCTTCCTGGGCCGTGCGGCCTCGGTGGATGAGCTCATGAAGCAGGCCGACCTGGCCATGTACAAGGCCAAGGAAACCGGCCGCAATGCGCTGCGCTTCTTCGACCCCGCCATGCAGACCGCCGTGCTGGAACGCGCCACGCTGGAAGCCGGCCTGCGCAAGGCCATCGAGGGCAACCAGCTGCTGCTGCATTACCAGCCGCAGGTGGTCGAAGGCGGCCGCGTCACGGGAGCCGAAGTGCTGGTGCGCTGGCAGCATCCGCAGCGCGGCATGGTGCCACCGGGCGACTTCATTCCGCTGGCCGAAGAAACCGGGCTGATCCTGTCACTGGGCAACTGGGTGCTGGAGACCGCCTGCACGCAGCTGGCCACCTGGGCCAAACGGCCACGTATGGCGGAGCTGAGCATCGCCGTGAACGTCAGCGCGCCGCAATTGCGCGAGCATGATTTCGTGCAGACCGTGCTGGACATCATCGACCGTACCGGTGCCAATCCGCGCCGCCTTAAACTGGAGCTGACCGAGAGCCTGCTGGTGGACAACGTCGAAGACATCATCCAGAAGATGTTTGCCTTGAAGGCCTACGGCGTGGAGTTTTCGCTGGACGATTTCGGCACCGGTTACTCGTCCCTGTCCTACCTCAAGCGGCTGCCGCTGAATCAGCTTAAAATCGACCAGTCTTTCGTGCGCGATGTCCTGATCGACCCCAACGACGCCTCGATAGCCAAGACCATCGTCAACCTGGCGCAGAGCCTGGGGCTGGGAGTGATCGCCGAGGGCGTGGAAACCGATGCCCAGCGCTCCTTCCTGGCCGATGCCGGCTGCCATGCCTACCAGGGCTACTACTTCTGCCGGCCGGTGACGGTCGAGGCCTTCGAAAAATTCGCTCAGGACCGCGATCTCCACATATCCGTTGCCTAGGAGTCCGATCTCATGAGTCACGCTTTGTCCGCCTTCGCCATCAATCAAAAATGGCCGGCGCAACATCCCGACCGCATCCAGCTGTATTCGCTGCCGACGCCCAATGGCGTGAAGGTCTCGATCATGCTGGAAGAAACCGGCCTGCCCTACGAAGCTCACCTGGTCAGCTTCGAGACCAATGACCAGCTGTCGCCGGAATTCCTGTCGCTCAATCCGAACAACAAGATCCCCGCCATCATCGACCCCAACGGTCCCAATGGTGCGCCGCTGCCGCTGTTCGAATCGGGGGCCATCCTGCTCTATCTGGCCGAGAAGACCGGCCAGTTCCTGCCGGCCGATCCCGCTGCGCGCTATCAGGTGATCCAGTGGGTGATGTTCCAGATGGGCGGCGTCGGTCCGATGTTCGGCCAGCTCGGTTTCTTCCACCGCTTCGCCGGCAAGGAATACGAAGACAAACGTCCGCGCGACCGCTACGTCAACGAATCCAAACGCCTGCTCGGCGTGATGGACAAGCGCCTGAGCCAGAGCCAGTGGCTGGCTGGCGATGCGTATTCCATCGCCGATATCGCCACCTTCCCGTGGATCCGCAATCTGATCGGCTTCTACGAAGCGGCCGAGCTGGTCGGCTTCCAGGACTTCCCCCATGTGGCCCGTGCGCTGGAAGCCTTCGTGGCCCGTCCGGCCGTGGTGCGCGGTCTCAACATCCCGGCGCGCGGCTGACCGGTACTGCGTTGATGGCCAGGTCCGGGGCGCAGGGTGTAAATCGCTTTGCGCCACCGTGGCCTGCACGTTAACATGGCGTCCATTCCCGCGACCGCATCCTGCCTGCCATGACGAACCGTTTTCCGTCTCGCCCTACTGATCGCGCCCGCCGCTTGCGCCGCCACTTGCTGGCAGCGCTGTGCGCACTGCCGCTGCTGGCCAGCCTGCCGGCGCAGGCGATCGATCTTTCCTTGAAGACGATCCGCGTCGGCAATCTGTCACGCGCCTATTTTTCCGAACGCAATGCCGTCGGTGAACCGCAGCCGCTGATCGTCGCACTGCACGCCAGCGGTTCCAGCGGCTCGCTGATGGCGCGCGCTACCGGGCTGACCGAGATTGCCGAGGCGGCCGGCTACATGATCGTCTACCCCAACGGCACCGGGCTGGCCATCGATGCCCGTACCTGGAATTCCGGCGGATGCTGCGGCTACGCACAGATGCACAAGGTGGATGATGTGGCCTTCCTGCGCGCCCTGATCGACAAGCTGGTCAAGGATGGGCTGGCCGATCCGCAGCGCATCTACCTGGTGGGCGTGTCCAATGGCGGCATGATGGCCTATCGCATGGCCGCCGAAGCGCCTGAACTGTTCAAGGCAGTGGCGGTGGTCAGCGCGGTGCTGGATGTGCCGCCCGAGGCCGTCAAGGCCCCCATGCCGTTGCTGCACATCCATGGCAGCGATGATCCCTTCATTCCCTTCCTGGGAGGCATCGGCAAGCAGGAAGTCTCGCAGTTGCCGCGCATCTCGGTGGCGCGCAGCATCGAAGCCTTCGTCAAGGCCGATGGTGCCAACCCGCGCCCGACGGTGACTGACATCCCCGATACCGCCAACGATGGCACCACCATCCGCCAGTACACCTATGCCAGCAAGAGCGACCCGCAAGCCGTGGTGCTCTACGAGGTCAAGGGTGGCGGCCATGCCTGGCCGGGTGGCGTGGTGCCCATCGTCAATGGCGGCAAGTCTTCGCAGAACCTCGATACCTCGCGCACCGTCATCAACTTCTTCAATGCCCACGGCGGTGGCCGCCAGAACGAGCAGGTCGATGAAAACCTGCCACCGGGTGCAACGCCGCTGCCCGCCGCCGCGCCTGCGAGCGCGGTCACGCCGGCGGCCCCTGCTCCGGCCAAGCCTCCCGTACCGGCTGCCCCGGCACCGACACGGCCCGGCATGAAGGGCCTGTCGCCCGGCTGATGCGCCATCGCAAGTCAAATCGCACTATCATAGGCCCCAGCGTTCAACCCTCCCGCCAAGACAATGAAAAGACTCCTGACCAGCATCCTGATCGCCATCGTCCTGTATTTCCTGCTGCCGTGGATCGGCAAGCTGATTCCGCACTACCGCCTCGCGGTCATCTGCATTACGGCGGGCATCGTCTCCTTTGCCGTCTCGGCGCTGATGGAAAAGATCTGATCCCGTCCACCTCAGCGCAACCCGCCG
>NZ_DBIC01000355.1:6992-14879 GCF_002296545.1 Herbaspirillum sp. UBA812
CGTCCACCTCAGCGCAACCCGCCAACGACAACGGCCGCAACGTCTTCACGTTGCGGCCGTTTCGTTTCATCACTTCAATTCAGATCAGATCAAACTGACCGCGCTTCAGCACTCGCCTTTGCGCGCAGGGCCCGGCGGGCAGTCGCGGTCGCGCCCGCGTCCCGGCCCCCGATGGTCGTCATCGAAATCATCATGACGCGGCCCCCGTCCCGGTGGCGGACCACCGCGCCAGCCACCGCGATCCAGTTCCCAGCCGCGCGGTCCCTGGCGCCAGACCGGCTGCGCATAGACATAGCCGGGACGCTCGCGCACCCAGTGGCCTTCGCGCCAGATGTGGCGGTAGCCATCCCAATCCCAGAAGCCGGGCGCCCAGACATAGCCATGGCGCGGGGGTGGCAGCGGTTCGGCGCGCGGCGGCGGCGGCGCGCCGATGTTGATGTTCACGGACACTTGTGCCTGGGCAACCGGCAGCACGGCGGCCGACGCTCCCAGCGCGATGAGGCTGGCGAATATTATTTTTTTCATCATACAGAACAGTCAGGGGGTGAAGAGTGTTGTATGACACGCGCCCGGCCGATGCAGTTCCGGCCTTTACACCGGCCCGGCGTGTGCCCGTCAACCGCCCTTGGCGTTCTTGAACATGGTCTTGATGCCACGGATGGCCTGGCGGATGCGCGATTCATTCTCGATCAGGGCAAAGCGCACGTACTCGTCGCCATATTCACCAAAACCGATGCCGGGCGAGACGCAGACCTTGGCCTGTTCCAGCAGGATGCGCGAAAATTCGAGCGAGCCGAACTGCCGATACGGCTCCGGGATGCGCGCCCAGATATACATCGAGGCCTTGGGCACATCGACCATCCAGCCCGCCTCATGCAGGCCCTTCACCAGCACGTTGCGGCGTTTTTCGTAATTGGCGCGGATCTCCTCCACGCAGGACTGGTCGCCTTCCAGCGCCGCAATGGCCGCCACCTGCACCGGGGTGAAGCTGCCATAGTCGTGATAGCTCTTGATGCGCGCCAGCGCCGCCACCAGGCGCGCATTGCCGACCATGAAGCCGATGCGCCAGCCGGCCATGTTGTAGCTCTTGGAAAGCGTGAAGAATTCCACCGCGACCTCCCGCGCACCCGGCACCTGCATGATGGACGGCGCTTTCCAGCCATCGAAGGTGATGTCGGCATAGGCCAGGTCATGCACCACCAGGATCTGGTGCTCGCGCGCCAGCTTGACCACCCGCTCGAAGAATTCCAGTTCCACGCATTGCGCGGTCGGATTGGAGGGGAAGCCCAGGATCATCATCTTGGGCTTGGGATAGCTCTCCCGCACGGCGCGTTCGAGTTCATCGAAGAAGTCCACGCCCGGGCTCATGCGCACCGAGCGGATGTTGGCACCGGCGATCACGGCACCATAGATGTGGATGGGGTAGCTGGGATTGGGCACCAGCACGGTATCGCCCTTGTCGAGGGTGGCCAGCATCAGGTGCGCCAGGCCTTCCTTGGAACCGATGGTGACGATGGCTTCGCTGTCGGGATCGAAGTCGACTTCGTAGCGGCTGCGATACCAGTGCGCAATCGCCCGGCGCAGGCGCGGGATGCCCTTGGAGGAGGAATAACCGTGGGTATCGGGCCGCTGCGCCACTTCCACCAGCTTCTCGACGATGTGCGGCGGCGTGGGACCATCCGGGTTGCCCATGGACATGTCGATGATGTCCTCGCCCCGGCGGCGGGCGGCCATCTTGAGTTCGGCAGTGATGTTGAAGACGTAGGGCGGCAGCCGTTCGATGCGCGGGAAGCTGACCGGGAAGGCGTCCGGGGAAGTTGCAGGGGAAGAGGATACGGCAGGCGTGCGCGAGGGATCGCGCGAATCGGCGGATTGCGTCATGGGTGTCTTTCACGTAAGCGCCCGGAACCGTCCGAGCGACGTTGGAACTGATGTTCCGCCGATGATTTTATGCGCGAAGCTTCACCTGCACAAGCGCAAATCGCCCGGCATGTTCGATCCCCTGCAAGCTCCTTCACCTATTCGTATTTGCGGGCGTCCTCAATGACCTTGCCATCGTTGGGCAAACTCCCCGGCGCCACCAGCAACACTTCCCCTCGCAGCTTGGTCACCTCGCGCAGGCTGCCGGCCAGTGCATTGACATCGATGGCCGGATCTTCCGGGTCACCCACTTCGCAATGCAGGGTCATGATGTCATTGGCCATCTCGCCCGACACCACCAGCCGCGCCCGCAAGACATCGCCATGGCGGCGCAGTACGTCCGCCACCTGCGAGGGATGGACGAACATGCCGCGCACCTTGGTGGTCTGGTCGGCGCGCCCCATCCAGCCCTTGATACGGGTATTGGTGCGCCCGCAGGGAGAAATGCCCTGCACCACCGCCGACAGATCCCCGGTTCCGAAGCGGATGAGCGGATAGTCGGGATTGAAGGAAGTCACCACCACCTCGCCGACCTCGCCTTCGGCCACCGGATCGCCGGTGCCGGGCCGCACGATTTCCAGGATCAGGGATTCATCCAGCACCATGCCGGGATGCACCGCGCCCTCGCTCATGGTCTCGTAGGCGATGTTGCCGATGTCGGCCGAGGCATACAGCTGCAGCACCTGCGGCACGCCGTGTTCATGGAACCAGCTGCGCAGCGAAGGCGGCAGTGCTTCGGCGCTGACCAGCGCCCGCTGCACGCTGGAGATATCCGCGCCCATCTCGCGCGCCTTCTCGATGATGATCTTCAGGAACGAGGGCGTGCCGACATAGGCATCGGGCTTCAGCGCCGCCATCGCATTGACCTGCAATTCGGTCTGGCCGATGCCGGCCGGGATCACCGCACAGCCCAGCCGTGCCGCCGCGCCCTCGACCATGAAGGCCGCCGGCGTGAAGTGATAGGCGAAGCAGTTCTGCAGGATGTGCCCGCCCTGCAATCCCAGCGCCTTCATGGGACTGGCAAAACGCCACCAGTCCGCCCCCTGCCCCTCGGGATCGAAGATCGGGCCGGGCGACACGAAGAGCCGCCGCAACTGCCGCGCCGGGGTCGTGTTCAGGCCGCCGAAGGGGCTCTCGCGGGTCTGCAGTTCCTTCAGGTCGGACTTGCGCGTGACCGGCAATTGCGCCAGCGCCGCGCGCGAGGTGATCGCCGCCGCGTCCACGCCAGCGAGGATGCGCGCCCAGCCCGGCGCACTTTGCGCGCGCGCCACCAGTTGCGGCAAGGCACACATCAGTGCTTGCTCGCGCTGTTGCGGATCGCGCCGCTCCAGCGCATCCAGTTCGGCCAGTACCTGTGTAGGATCGGACATGATGCCCTCCACTTACGCCAGCCAGCGCTTGCGGCGGCGATAGAACTTCATGTCGCGGAAATTCTTGCGGCCGCCACCGGAGACGCCCAGATAGAACTCCTTCACATCTTCGTTATCAGCCAGTTCGCTGGCCGCACCTTCCATCACCACGCGGCCGTTTTCGAGGATGTAGCCGAAGTCGGCATAGCGCAGCGCCACCATGGTGTTCTGCTCGGCCAGCAGGAAGGAGACTTTCTCCTTGCTGTTCAAATCCTTGACGATCTCGAAGATCTCTTCGACGATCTGCGGCGCCAGCCCCATCGAGGGTTCATCCAGCAGGATCATGGAAGGCTTGGCCATCATGGCGCGGCCAATGGCCGTCATCTGCTGCTCACCGCCCGAGGTATAGCCGGACTGCGATTTGCGCCGCACCTTCAGGCGCGGGAAATAATCGTAAATCTTTTCCAGTTCGTGCTTCACTTCGGCGTTGCTGATGCCGCGCGTGTAGGCACCGGTCAGCAGGTTTTCTTCCACCGTCAGGTGACCGAAGCAATGCCGTCCTTCCATCACCTGGATCACCCCGCGCTTGACCAGGTCATTGGGCGTCATGCGGTCCACGCGCTCGCCACGGAATTCGATGCTGCCCTTGGTCACGTCGCCACGTTCGGCGTGCAGCAGGTTGGAGATGGCCTTCAGGGTGGTGCTCTTGCCGGCGCCATTGGCCCCGAGCAGCGCCACGATCTTGCCTTCGGGCACGTCCAGCGAGACGCCCTTCAGGACCAGGATCACGTGGTCATAGATCACTTCGATGTTGTTGATGGCCAGCGCCTTGGCCACCGCTGCCGTAGCGGCGGAAGGCGCGGCACTGGTCTGAATCGGTGTGGCATTCATGGTCGTTCGCATTCCCAAAAAAGCACCGGCGGCCGTGGGAGACGTGCAGAGCCGCCGGCGCAAGCGCCTACTTCATGCAGGCAGGAGTGATGCCTTTTTCTTTTGCGTATTTCGCGGCCGAGGCCTTGAAGAGCGGGTGGATCAGGTTCTTGTTGCCCTCGATCCAGTCCGACACCAGCACCCACTTCGTGCCATCCCATTGCTGGATCTTGACCTTGCCCGAACCTTAATGGTTGTCGCACGAGGTCTTGATTTCAGGCAGCAGGCCGGTCGCCCCCAGGGCCTTCAGACGGGCATCGGTGATGTTGAGGTTTTCGAAGCCCCAGCGCACCTGCTCGCCGCTCATGACCTTGCCCTTGCCGTATTTGTCCTGCGCCGTGCGCACCGCTTCCACGGTGGCAATGGCCGCCGAGACGCCACGGTTGTAGAGGATGGAGCCGAGCTTGTTCTTGTCCTGCATGTTGCCCTTGCCCGCGCCATAGACCACCTTGTCGATGTCGGCGATCACGGGCACATCCTTGCCGGCCACGTTCCAGGTGGCCGACAGGTAGCCCTTGGCAGCGTCACCGGCGGGGATGGTGTCTTCTTCCGAACCGGCCCACCAGGAACCGACGATCTTGTCACGCGGATAGCCGACCTTCTGCGCGGCCTTCAATGCGGTCTGGTTCATCACGCCCCAGCCCCAGAAGATCACGTAGTCCGGGTTCTCCTGGCGGATGCGCAGCCACTGTGCGCCCTGCTCGTTGCCGGGGTGCGCCACCGGGATTTCCACCAGCTTGAACTTGCCGATGGAGGACTCCGCCTGCAGCGCCACGATGGGTTCCTTGCCATAGGCCGAATCGTGATACAGGAACACGATCTTCTTGCCCGCCAGCGAGCCATTGTTCTTGCCGGCCAGGTATTTCACGATGGCCGAGACCTGCATCTGGTAGGTGGTCACCAGCGGGAAGGCATACGGGAACACCGAGCCATCCACCGCATCGGTACGGCCGTAGCCGATCATCACCAGGGGCACCTTGTCCTCGGCGGTCTTGTCGATGAGCGCATAGGAGATGCCGGTGGCCATGGGGTTGATGGCGGTGCCGCGCGTGACCTGGTTCTTGTTCTTCATGCGCTCGTAGCACTCCACGCCCTTGGCGTTGTTGTACTCGGTCTCGCACTCTTCCCAGGACAGCTTGACGCCGTTGACGCCGCCTTCCTTGAGGTTGATGTAGTTGAGGTAATCGACATAGCCGCCGTAATACGACTGGCCATTGGTGCCATACGGCCCGACCCGGTAGCTGGGGATGGCGATGAACTGGTCGCTGGCCTGCGCCAGGACCGGCGCCGCCGGTGCCAGCAGGCTGGCGGCGCAGGCGGTGGCCAGCAGCCACTGCCGCAGATGCTTCATGGTTTTCATGGTCTCGTCTCCTTGTTGTTGTCGTTGCCGACTTTGATCGGAGGCCGGTGTTCCGGCCTCCGCCTACCTCAATACGGTATTGCGGCGCTCAGTGCGGGAACGGCCACAAGCGCAGTTTTTCCTTGGCGATCTGCCACAGCCGCGCCAGCCCGTGCGGCTCGGCGATCAGGAAGAAGATGATCAGGGCACCGAACACCATCATCTGGATATGCGAGACCGTCGCATTGGTGAACGGCAGGTGCAGCAGCGATGCCAGCGGCGGCAATGCGTTGTCCAGGAAGATCGGCAGCAGCAGGATGAAGGCCGACCCCAGGAAGGAACCGAGGATGCTGCCCACGCCGCCGATGATGATCATGAAGAGGATGCGGAAGGACAGGTCCAGCGAGAAACCGTCCGGTTCCACCGAGCCCAGGTAGCAGAAGGCATACAGGGCACCGGCCACGCCGCAGTAGAAGGAGCTCACGGCAAAGGCGGTCAGCTTGGTGCGCATGAGCGGGATGCCGATCACTTCGGCCGCCACGTCCATGTCGCGCACGGCCATCCAGGCGCGGCCGGTGGAGGAGCGCACCAGGTTCTTGGCCACCAGCGCCAGCACGCTCACCACGGCCAGCACGAAGAGGTATTTGCGCACCGGGGTGTCGATGGCGATGCCGAAGAAGTCGATCTTGGGTGTGCTGATCACGCCCGACGAAGAATTGTTGGAGAACCAGGGAAACTTGGTCAGCGCCCACACCACGAAGAACTGCGCCGCCAGCGTCGCCACGGCCAGGTAGAAGCCCTTGATGCGCAGCGAGGGCAGCCCGAAGAGCACGCCCACCATGGCCGCACAGGCACCCGAGAGCAGCAGCGTGGCAACGATGGGAATGCCCTCCACGCGCAACTGGAAGTTGTAGGCCGCATAGGCGCCCACGGCCATGAAGGCAGCCGACCCCAGTGAAAGCTGGCCGGCGTAACCGGTCAGCACGTTCAGGCCCAGTGCGGCCAGCGCAAACACCAGGAACGGCACCAGGATGGCCGAGAACCAGTATTCACTGCCCAACAGCGGCACGCCCACGAAGGCGAACACCATGAAGAGCGTGAAGATGATGCGATCCTGGCGGATCGGGAAGATCTGGCTGTCTGCGATGTAGCTTGTCTTGAATTGTCCTGCTTCACGGTACAGCATTGCGTTCTCCTTGTTCCTGCATGGCACCTGTGGCGACATATCGCCAACATTGGAATCAGCAGATTGTCATACGCGGTCGATATGGCGCTCGCCAAACAGTCCCTCCGGCCGCACCAGCAGGAACAGCAGCGCGAACACGTAAGGGAACCAGCCTTCGATGCCACCGAAGTTGCCGCCGAAGGCATCCTGCATGACCGGCGGGATGTAGATCTCGGCCAGTTTCTCGGAAGCGCCGATGATGAGCCCGCCGACGATCGCCCCGGGAATCGAGGTGAAGCCCCCGAGGATCAGCACCGGCAGTGCCTTCAGGGCCGTCATGGTCAGTGCGAACTGCACCCCATTGCGCGAGCCCCACAGCAGGCCCGCAATCAGCGCCACGAAACCGGCCACGCCCCACACCACGGCCCAGATGTGCTGCAGCGGGATGCCCAGCGACAGCGCCGCCTGGTGATCGTCGGCCACCGCGCGCAGGGCGCGGCCGACCTTGGTCTTCTGGAAGAACAGCGCCAGTGCCGCCACCAGCGCCACCACCATGCCGGAGGCGAACAGGTCGAACTTGGAAATGCCGATGCCAATGCTGTCCATCACCGACTGGATCGGCTCATCGACGATGCCCAGGTCGATGGGCCGCACTTCGCTGCCGAACAGCAAGGGGCCCAGCCCTTCGAGGAAGAAGGTCAGGCCGATCGTGGCCATGAAGAGCGTGATGGGCGGCTGGTTGACCAGCTTGCGCAAGACGAAGCGCTCGGTGGCCAGCCCCACCAGGATCATCACCACGAAGGCGCCGATGATGGCCGCCCACATCGGCATGCCCTTCTCCATCAGGCCCACCACCGCCAGCGCGGCGAAATACACCATCGCGCCCTGGGCGAAATTGAAGACGCCGGAAGCCTTGTAGATCAGTACGAAACCCAGCGCCACCAGGGAATACATCAGCCCCGAGAGCAAACCGCTCAGGGTGACTTCGAGGAAGAATTGCATGTCGTCTCCTTGCCTGCCATGTCCATATTGTTTTTATTATTTATATTGTTTTCACATTCAGTGGGAAGTCCCGAGATAAGCCTTGATGACTTCCGGATTGCTCATCACCTCATCGGGCGTGCCATCACCGATCTTCTTGCCGTAGTCCAGCACCACGACGCGGTCGGAGATATCCATGACCA
>NZ_DBIC01000344.1:0-4636 GCF_002296545.1 Herbaspirillum sp. UBA812
TGCCGCGGCCGGTGCGGCGGCGGCACCGGTGGCGGGCTCCGCAACGGCACCCGGTGCCGGGGTGGTGGTCGGCGTGGCAGAAGCCAGAGGTGGCACCGGCGGTGCCGCCGCAGCCTGCACGGGGGTGCTCGCGGCGTCATGGCTGTTCATGCGCAGGGCCGCCAGTGTGACGCCACCTGCCAGCAGCAACAGCAGCAGCACGATCAACAGCACACGGCGCGGCTTGCGCGCTTCCCCGCTGGTGCTGCTGCGGGCTTTGGTCTTTCCATCCGAAATCGAATTGAGGATGCGAACTTCATCCGCAGACGAAGTGTCGGATGCAGGCATCAAGCTCGGTCTTCTGGATGCAGGTTTCTCTTGGTTCGGAGGCTGCAAGGCCGTACTCCTGTGTTGTGCAACTTGAAACAAGTTGTTTGATTTTTATTAATTTTCCGTTTCCTGCCAGTCGCTCTCGGTCTCGCTGACGCGCCGGCTCAATTCCAGAAACGTGTCGGCGTCCGCACCGCAGTGCCACCCAGCGCCGGCCAGAATAAAAAGGGGATTCGTCGTGCTGTTCCTTCTCATCGCCGCCTATCTGCTGGTCACCGGCTTCGCCATGTGGCTGCTGCTGTTTCCATCCGGCAGAGTGCTGACATTACGCTTCCTGCACGCCCGCCTTGCCGGCCTGCGATCCCGCTGGGAACGCTGGAACAGAAGAGGCGATGAGGTGATTGCAGGGACCACATCCAGCGTCCGGAGTTCCCTGACAGCGAGTGTCGACTACGTGCGCAATAATTACGTAATTGTGTCAACGATTGCTGTCTTGCTGATTGGTCCAGCCATCGTTGCATTTCTATTAAGCGGCAAATCGATGCTGCAGGGTTTTGACGACACCCAGCGCGTAACCAATTCTCAAATCGCGGAACTTTTAAAAGGTGAGCAACTCGTACCACCGCCGCCCTTGCCGCCGGACATGTTTACCACTGCTGAGGTGATCCAGGTCCGTCCGATGCTGGTCAACGCCAGCCGCAACTGGCAACTGCTCATTCCTGAATACGCCCAACGCCTGCTCCTGGTCTTCAAGATCATGAAGGAAAAGCATGGTTACGAGATGGCGCTCATCGAGGGTTATCGCAGTCCGGAGCGCCAGACCATGCTGGCGGGGATGGGCAGCAACGTCACCAATGCAGCCGCGTTCCAGAGTTATCACCAGTACGGCCTGGCCGGCGACTGCGCCTTTGTGCGCAATGGCAAGCTGGTGATCAGCGAAAAGGATCCATGGGCCATGGAAGGCTATCGCCTCTATGGCGAGGTCGCCGAGTCGGTGGGTCTGACCTGGGGCGGCCGCTGGAAGCTGATGGATTTCGGCCACACCGAATACCGCATGCCGGGCGTGATGAAGAAATAGAGCTGGACGCGGCCCTGTGCGTCGCCGTCCGACGAAAGACAGATCGTAGAAATACAAGGGGATACACCATGAGCAAGCCGATCATCGTCCTTGGAGACAAGACCTCGCACGGTGGCAGCGTCATCGAAGGTTCCGGCCAGACCCTGGTCGGCAACAAGCTGGTGGCGCGCATCGGCGACAAGGTCAGTTGTCCCCGCCATGGCACCACCACCATCGTCAGCGGCGATCCCACCATGGTGGTGGATGGCGCACCGGTGGCGCGCGACGGCGACAAGACCGCGTGCGGCGCGGTGCTTATCGCCGGCCAGGCCACCACGACACTCTGAGCGACACCACCCATCACGACAGGGGCAGGGCTTACTACAACAAAAAGAATCCGGAAAGCGAACGCTGATGAGCACATGGATAAAGCGGGGTCTGTTGACCGTCGCAGTCTTCTTGGTCACCTGGGTGATGTTCATCACCTATTGGTCCGGTGCCAACCACATGCCGGATGGCGGTGACGTCATTCTCTATCTGCTGGTGCTGCCGGCCGTCTTCCTGTTGCTGGTATGGGGCATCGCCAAGGGCAGAAGCGCCATGGCCGCAGCCGCAGCCGCCAAGGCCGCCGCTGCAGCCGCCGCACCGCCCCCGGCAGCAGCCGGGACCGAACCCGGCCATTCCCCCGAACGCAAATGGACCCTGGCCATCGTGGCCACCGCCCTGCGCTCGCCCTTCGGCGCGGATGCCGCCGACCTGCTCGAACAGATCAAGTCGCAATCGGTGCGCCTGCCCCTGGATGGCGAATTGGTGAACGATCAGGGCATGCCCATACTCGCCGGGCGCATTTCCGATATTCAAGGTGAAGAAACACGCGAAATCTACCAGGCCTGGCAGCAGCAGCATTTCCCCGAGCAGGCGCTGACACCACAGGACAATGCACACTGGCGCAGCCTGGCGCTGGCCGCAGACATCGCCCGGGAGCTGGGCGATCGGCTGCAGTGGCATCCCCTGCTGGAAGAATATCAAGACGCGCCGCGCCATCGTCAGGAGGAAGTCGGCTTGCCGCATCTGCATCTGCTGGTGCTGCTGCCCCCCACCTGGAGCAGCGAGCAACGCATGCAGGCCGCCCGCTGGCTGGGTGAACAAGTCTGCCAGCAAGGCTGGCCACCGGAAAAGCTCAACGTCCTGCCGGCCGCCGCCGGTGAAAATGCGCATCCCCTGCTGCATCTGGACCGTCTTGTGGCGACCAGCCGCGATCCGCGTACGCAGCAGCCCTCCCCTTACCTTGCCTCGTCCTACCTCGCCATGGTCATTGCGGCCCAGTCCAATCTGGATCCGGAGATCGTGCAAGCGTGGCAGCAGGACAAGCAATTGCTGCAAGGCGCACAGAGCATCGGCAAATCCCCGGCAGAAGCTGCAGCCGGGCTGATCCTGGCCGATACCACCCAGGCACTGGCCATGGGTACTGCCGATCCGGTGCTGCTGCACCGGGCCAGCCTGGGCCGTCACGAACAGTCCGTCGACCAGGCACGCCGCGTAGCGGGTGACCTGCTGATCCAGCTGGCGCAGGGCGCGCTGCGCGATGCGGCGATCGTGCCCGATCAACTCGCGCTGCTGGTCAGCGATGGCGATTACCGAGCCAGCCGCACCGATGAAATCATGAAGCTGGGTTACGCCGTGCTGCCCGAACTCGACCTCGGCAGCCAGTGCGTGAAGCTGGGTGCCAGCTGCGGTTCGGCCGGCCTGGCCACGGCGCTGTCGGCACTGGTGCTGGCGCACGCCGCCACCGACGACAGCGATCAGCCCAGCCTGTGCGTCTGCAACGAGGACGCTCATCAGCGCGCCGTAGTCGCCCTCAGCCGTGCACCCGCGATTGCGGCGGCATCGGCCCCCGTTTCCGATTCAGCTGCATCCACCGCAACCCCGGCATCTCCCGTCACTGCTTCAGCGACCGTATAACAAGAACTCCACACCAAAGCGCTCACATCATGCAACGACTCTGGCACATCCTCAGCGACACGCGCGTCCTCATCCTCCTCGGCTTCGCCGCCCTGGCGGCCTTCCTCTTCATCGGTGCCGACCAGCTCGAAGTGGCCCTGATCTGGGCGGCAGCCCTGCTCGGCCTGCTGTTGCTGGTCTGGCTGGGGTTCTGGCTCTACAAGCGCTGGAAAGTCCGGCGCGCCGCCGGCAAGCTGGAAAACGTGCTGGAACAGCAAGCCTCGCAAGCCGCCCCCGCCAGCAGCGACGGCGCGCGGCGTGATGACGTGAATGCGCTGCGCCAGCGCATGCTGGACGCGATCAACACCATCAAGACGTCCAAGCTGGGACAGAAATCCGGTGCCGCCGCACTGTATGAATTGCCCTGGTACATGGTCATCGGCAACCCGGCGGCCGGCAAGAGTACCGCCATCGCCAACTCCGGCCTGCAGTTCCCCTTTGCGGACAAGGGCGGCAAGATCGTCCATGGGGTGGGGGGTACACGCAATTGTGACTGGTTCTTCACCACCGACGGCATCCTGCTCGATACTGCCGGGCGATACTCGGTGTACGAAGAAGACCGAAATGAATGGTTCAGCTTCCTCGGCCTGCTCAAGCGCTATCGCAAGCAGGCACCGATCAACGGCATCATCATCGCGGTGAGCATCGCCGAGCTGACCGGCAACCGTCCGGAATTCGCCATCAACCTGGCCAAGAACCTGCGCCAGCGCGTGCAGGAGCTGACCGAGAAGCTGGAAGTGTTTGCGCCAGTCTATGTGGTCTTCACCAAGGCCGACCTGATCACCGGCTTCAACGAATTCTTCCTCGACACCGAGCGCGGCGAACGCGATCGCGTCTGGGGCGCGACGCTCGCCTATGACCGCAAGCGCAGCGGACAGGAAGTCAGCAGCTTCTTTGACGAGCGCTTCGACGAGCTCTATGCCGGCCTCAAGGAAATGAGCCTGGCCAACATGTCCGTCAAGCGCGGCGAAAACCTGGCACCGGGCGTACTGACCTTCCCGCTGGAGTTCTCGTCCATCAAGGGTGTGCTGCGTTCCTTCGTGACCACGCTGTTCGAGGAGAATCCCTTCCAGTTCAAGCCGGTCTTCCGTGGCTTTTACTTCACCAGCGCGCTGCAGGAAGGCGCGACCGTCAGCGCCTCTTCGCAACGCATCGCCGATCGCTTCGGCCTGACGCTGGAACACAAGCCGCAGCGCGAGATCTTCTCCCAGCACGGTTTCTTCCTGCACAACCTGTTCAAGCAGGTGATCTTCGCGGACAAGCAGCTGG
>NZ_DBIC01000370.1:0-404 GCF_002296545.1 Herbaspirillum sp. UBA812
TTCAGCGATTCAAAATTGGCGCCGCGTTCGACCAGTTCCACCAGTAGCGGCGAGGGCGTCCAGAACAGCGGGTCTTCTGCAGCAAAGGCGCGGATGTCGGCCAGCACATTGGGCAGGCCGACCATGTCCGCGTATTTCATCGGGCCGCCGCGATGGCGCGGAAAACCGTAGCCATAGAGGAAGGTGACATCCACATCCAGCGGACGCAGCGCAATGCGCTGATGGACCACATTGGCACCTTCATTGATCATGGCGGCCAGGTAGCGGCGCTGGATGTCTTCCTTGCTGAAGCTGCGCGGGGTGATGCCGGCACGCGCACGTTCTTCGTCGATGAGCGCCAGCACTTCCGGGTCCGGCGCGCCGCTGCGCGGTCCATCCGGATAGCGATAGAAACCGCGTCCGCT
>NZ_DBIC01000370.1:706-13948 GCF_002296545.1 Herbaspirillum sp. UBA812
ATAGCGATAGAAACCGCGTCCGCTCTTCTGGCCGAACCAGCCGCGCTCGCACAGGCGGTCGGCAATGTGGACGTAGCGCGCACGCGGATCGCGCGTGGCGGCGCGGCGCTTGCGGGTGGCCCAGCCGATGTCGCCACCGGCCAGGTCCACCACCTGGTACGGCCCCATGGCAAAACCGAAGTCGCGCACGGCGGCATCGATCTCGTAGGGCGAAGCGCCATCTTCCATCAGGGCATCGGCCGCCTGGCGATACACGGCCAGGATGCGATTGCCGATGAAACCATCGCAGACCCCGGCGCGCACCGGCACCTTGCGCAGGCGCTTGGCCAGTTCGAAAGCGGTGGCCACCACATCGGCGGCGACCTGGCGCGGCACCACGATTTCCAGCAGCTTCATCACATTGGCCGGCGAGAAGAAATGCAGGCCGATCACGTCCGCAGGACGGGAGATGCTGGCGGCAATCGCGTCGATGTCGAGGTAGGACGTGTTGGTCGCCAGCACGGCACCGGGTTTGCAAACGCGGTCCAGTTCGGCGAAGACGGCTTGCTTCACCGTCAGATCTTCGAAGACGGCTTCGATCACCACATCGGCGGCGGACAAGTCTTCATAACGGGTGCTGCCCTGCAAGCGCGCCAGTACGGCGTCGCGGGCTTCTTGCGTGAGACGGCCCTTGGTCACCTGGGCGTCGTAAACTTTTTCCACATGGCCGCGTCCGCGTGCGAGCGCTTCGTCGTCACGTTCAATCATGGTCACCGGCAAACCGGCATCGAGCACCGCCACGGCAATGCCCGCACCCATGGTGCCGCCGCCGACCACACCGATCTGTTCGATGCGGCGCGGCTGGGCGTTGCGGGTCTCGGGGGCTTTCTGCACTTCGCGTTCGGCGAAGAAGGCGTGGATCAGGCCGGCGCGTTGCGGGCTGTCCAGGCATTGCAGGAAGAACTGGCGTTCCAGGGCGAGTCCTTCCTCGAAGGTGAGATTGGTGGCGGCTTCCACCGCATCGATGATCTTGTGCGGCGAAAACAGCCCACGTGATTTCTTGCCAGCCTCGTCGCGTGCGGCCGCAATGGCCGCTTGCGTGGCGGCCGTATCGGCCAGCCCTTTGCCATCGCGACTGCGGCGTACCGGGGCATGCGTGTCCAGCAGGGCCTGCAGTTCGCGCAGGCCGGCCGCGCGCGCCTGATCGGCGCTGTCGCCCTCGGCCAGCTGGTCCACCAGACCGAGTGAGAGAGCTTCCTTGGCGCTGAGATGGCGTCCGCTCAGCATCATGTCCAGAGCGGCCTGCGCACCGATCAGGCGCGGCGTGCGCTGGGTGCCGCCGGCACCGGGCAGCAGGCCCAGTTGGACCTCTGGCAGACCCAGGCGGGCGTTGGAGAGGGCCACGCGGTAATGCGCTGCCAGCGCCACTTCCAGCCCGCCGCCCAACGCTGCGCCGTGGATGGCGGCCAGCACTGGCTTGCTGCAGACTTCGATGCGATTGCACAGTTCGGTCAGCAGGGGCGATTGCGGCGGTTTGCCGAATTCGCGGATGTCGGCCCCGCCGATGAAGTTGCGGCCCGCGCCGGTCACCAGGATGGCGGCCACGCCGGCATCGGCTTCGCCTTCCTCGATGGCGGACATCAGGCCCCGGCGCACCGCCACCCCCAGCGCATTGACCGGTGGGTTGTCGATGGTTACCACCAGGATGGCACCTTCACGCGCCAGATGGACCGGGGGCGTTTCGCCCGCCGCCGTGGATTGCTTGGACATGCAGCAGTCTCCTGTTCTAGTTGGTTCGCATAGCGAAACTCAAGTTCGCAAATGGCTTTTGTCGGCAACGATACCGCATTTGCGCCGGATGTGTAAACCGTGCATACCGCAGCGGCCCGATCTGCACAATTGTCAGCAAGGGTCAGGTGGGGCGGGCGTTTGCGGCCGATGGCGAAAAAGGCAGGTTGAGCCGGGGGCCTCTGTTGGCGCTGTTGAAACGCCACATCCAGACTGCTTGTTTTGCACAGCGGAATACACGTTCGCAAATAATTGACACTGCGATTTCAGGTGTGTACATTCCACAGCCAATGAGGGGCGACGTGACCATGCGGCACGGCCCTGCCACGCGGAGATGTGACGGATGGATGAGATTGTGTCGTTCAAGGGTGAGGATGAGAGCCACGACCGGCAGTTCGTCAATGCCCTGGCGCGTGGACTGGAGATCCTGCGGTGCTTCCGCCCCGGGGAGATCTACCTCACCAACACCGAACTGGCCAAGCGCACCGGCCTGCCCAAGCCGACCATCTCGCGCCTGACGCATACCCTGACGCGGCTGGGCTATCTCGAATATTCCGAAGACCAGGGCCGCTATCAGCTCGGCTCCGGCGTGCTCGCCCTGGGCTACTCGCTGCTCTCAGGCATGGATGTACGCAAGCTGGCGCGACCGGCCATGCAGGAGCTGGCCGACTATTCGCAATGCAATGTGGCGCTGGGCATCCGCGATCGCCTCGGCATGGTCTACATCGAAGCCACGCGCGGCCAGTCCGCCGTGACCTTGCGCCGCGACGTCGGCTCGCGCATTCCGCTGGCCACCACCTCCATGGGCCGCGCGCTGCTGTGCGCCTTGCCCCAGAACGAACGCGATTTCCTGATGGACCACATCCGCCTGCGCAATGAAGAGCAATGGCCCAAGGTCAAGGCCGGCATCGAGCAGGCCTTCAAGGATTACCAGGATCATGGTTTCTGCATTTCCGTCGGCGAATGGGAAAAGACCATCAGCGCCGTGGGCGTGCCCATGATCGATGCCAACGAAGAAAAGATCATGGCCTTCAACTGCGGCGGCCCGGCCTTCATGCTGACGCGCGAGATGCTGATGGAAGACCTCGGCCCGCGTCTGGTGAACGTGGTGCGCACGGTGGAAGCCAGCATGGGCCGCCACTGAGCGGCAGGCAGCAACGAACAGGTCACAACGAGCAACAACGAGCACGGAGACAGACGCGCCGCCATGCCGCAGGCATGACCGGTGCGCAGCAAGGCAGTACCGCAGGTCCATCACAACAAAAAACAGAAGTCAGCGCCATCGGGGTCATGCAGACCCGTTTCAGCCATGGGTGTCCGGTGCCGTCCGGCCGGGATGCGTACGTTCGCAGGCAGCGTCGTGTGCCTGGCATCCATCGCTGAAGCGGGACGTCCCCGGCCAGGACACACATCAGCATCACTCAGATTCACTCAGATGAAAAAGGTGGAGACAATGACGAACAAGCATCAAGGCATCAAGCGACTGGCCCTGCTGGCCTGTATCGCCTCGGCACTGGCCGGTGGCGCGGGCAGCGCGGCCGCCGACGAACTCAAGGTCGGCGTGGAAATCCCGCTGACCGGCAGCCTGGCCCGCGTGGGCTCGGGCATGCAGGAGGGCATCAACGTGGCGGCCGATGTCTTCAACAAGACCAACGGCAAGCACAAGATCAAGCTGGTGACCATCGATGACGAATCGGCGCCGGCCAAGGCCATTGCCGCCGTCGAGAAGCTGGCCGGCGAAGGCGTGCTGGCCATCACCGGCGGCTACGGCTCCAACAACATCGCACCGGCTGCCGATGCGGCGGGCAAGGCCGGGCTGGTCTACATGACCTCCGGCGGCGTGGACGACAACCTGGTCAACAGCGGCCGCAAGAACTTCTTCCGCATCAATAACGTGGCCGGCTACCAGAAGGCCATGGTGGGCCTGCTGGACGACATGAATGCGCGTTCGGTCTCCATCGTCTATTCCACCAAGGAAGCCACGGCAGCATTGGCCAAGGACCTGGAAAAAGCCTGGGGTGCCAAGGGACTGAAGGTGACCTCGCACGCCTTCGATCCGGCCATCAGCGACTTCAAGCCCATCGTCAACAAGATCAAGCTGCAGGACAAGCCGGAAGTCATCGCCATGATCGGCTACGAGAATGACTACGTCGGCATCCTGCGCGCAGCGCGGGTGTTGAAGCCCGCCGTCAAGGCCATGGTCGGCGTGTGGTCGCTGGCCACCCCGAAGATGGCGCAGGACTTCCCGGACCTGGTGCCCAATGTGTATGGCACGGCGCTGCTGCCGTATCCGGCGCAGTTCACCACGGCTGACGGCAAGCTCTTTGAAGAAACCTATCGCCGCCTCTACAAGAAGGACCCGGACTACCTGGGCCAGTTCGGCTACGTGCAATCGATGCTGCTGTTCGAAGCCATCGCCCGCGCCGCCGACAAGGGCACGCTGAAGAAGGATGGCGTGGCCGAAGAAATGCGCAAGACCGATCGGGAAACGCTGATCGGCCGCGTGCAGTTCGGTGCCAATGGCGACAATCTGAACTTCACCCACCACATGGGCCAGCACCAGGGCGACAAGGTCGCCATCGTCTGGCCCAAGGCGGCTGCTACCAACAAGATGAATTATCCGGCCGTGCCCTGGTAATGCCCGGGCGGCGCGCACGCTGCACGGGCGTGCGCGCCGTTGCCCACTCCAACGGAATGCAGACATGAATGAACTGATACTGCAAGCCCTGTACTCGGGGCTGCTGCAGGGGGGCTCTTACGCTCTCATTGCCCTGGGCCTGGCGCTGGTGTTCGGCGCCATGCGGGTCATCAACCTGGCGCAGGGTGAGCTGGTATTGCTGGCGGCCTATATCGCCTACTCGGTGGAATCGGGCCTGGGCCTCAATCCGGTGCTGGCCATCCCCATCGCGCTGGTGGTGGTATGCCTGACCTCGGCCATCGTGTATTTCGTGGTCAGCCGCATCAAGAAGGACCGCGAGATCAATTCGCTGATCCTCACCTATGGCATCGGCGTCATCCTCACCAACGGCATGCTGCTGATCTGGAAGGCCGACATCCGTTCCACCAGTTCCGAATGGCTGCAGGAAGCCTTCGTGCTCGGCCCCTTCTACGGCATGCGCAGCGAAGTGCTGTTCTTCGGCGTGAGCCTGCTGATGATGGCCGCGCTCTGGTGGTGGCTCTCGCGCAGCTGGTATGGCCGCGCGGTGCGCGCCGTCTCCAGCAACCGCGATGCGGCCAAGCTCATGGGCATCAATCCCGGCTATACCGAACTGGTGTCCTTCATCGTGGCGGGCATCCTGGCGTCCTTCGCCGGGGTGGCCTTGTTCAGTTACGGTGTTATCAGCCCAGCTTATGGCGGAGTGCTCACGGTCAAGGCTTTCATTATTACTGTATTGGCCGGTGTGGGCTCGATTCCGGGCGTGCTGATCGGCGCGATCCTGCTCGGCGTGGCCGAGGCGCTGACCGTGACCCTGGCCAGCTCGGCCCTGCAGGAACTGGCGGGCATGGGGCTGTTCCTGCTGGTGCTGTTCATCATGCCCAACGGCTTGTTCGGCGTGCGTGCAAGAAGGGGATGAAATCATGACGATGAACAAGAACAAGCTGCCCGCACTGCTGCTGCCCTTGCTGCTGATCGGCGCACCGCTGCTGCTGGCGCAGGACCATTACGTGATGAGCCTGCTGGTGGCCTCGATGGTCATCGGCGGCATCGCGCTGTCGTGGGCGCTGCTGGGCAACCTGGGTGGCATGATCAGTTTCGGTCACGCGGCTTTCTTTGGCGTGGGGGCTTATACCTCGGCGGTATTGAGCATGAAATTCGGCGTGCCTGTATTGCTGGGGATGCTGCTGGGCGGTGTCGGTGCACTGATTGCAGCGTTGGCGATGCTGCCGGTATTACGCCTGCGCGGTCCGTATTTCGCGCTGGCGATCCTGGCTTATGCACACATCTTCCGCATCCTGGCCACCGAGTGGACTTCGATGACCGGCGGCTCGGGCGGGCTCTCCAACATTGCGCGCCTGCCGACGGTGATGGGGGTGGACCTGTCGAGCAAGATCGGTGCGTATTTCGTGATCCTGCTGATCGTGGCGGTGTTCGCACTGGTGTATGCGCGGGTACGCGAGAGCCACTATGGATTGGCCCTGCGCGCCATGCACGAGAGCGAGGATGCCACCCGCGTGGTGGGCGTGAACAGCACCGTGCTCAAGGGCATGATGCTGCTGCTGTCGGCCTTCATGTGCGGTGTGGTGGGTGCCTTCAATGCGCACTACATCAGCTTCCTGGAACCGGACTATGCCTTCAGCGCGCTGTGGGTCACCATCCCCATCGTGGCGGCCATCTTCGGGAGCTACCGCAGCATCACCGGTCCGGTGGTCGGAGCGGTGGTGGTCTACCTGCTGGACCAGCTGGTGTTCAAGAACATCATTCCTTCCGGCCATCAGCTGGTGCTGGGGGCCTTGCTGGTGGCGATGATCGTCTTCAGTCCGGACGGCTTGCTGCCACTGCTGCGCAAGCTGGGCAAAGGCAAATCCGCAGGAGGCAAGCATGCTGCAACTTGAAAAGGTCTCGGTGCGCTTCGGCGGCCTGACGGCGGTTGATGAAGTCACGCTGCAGGTCGGCACCGGCGACGTGGTCGGACTGGTCGGCGCCAATGGCGCGGGCAAGACCACGCTCTTCAATGCCATCTCCGGACTGGTGCGTCCGACCAGCGGCAGCATCCGCTTCAATGGCGCCGACATCCTGCATGCGCCGCTGCACCGCCGTGCGCGGCTGGGCATCGGCCGCACCTTCCAGATTCCGCAGCCCATGCATGAACTGACGGTGCGGCAGAACCTGATCGTGGCGCAGCGCTTTGCCACCGGCAAGGTGGATGCTGCCAAGATCGACGAAGTGCTGGCCTTCACCGGCCTGGCCGAAAAAGCCGAGCGCGATGCCGCCACCGAACTTGCGCTGACCGAACTGAAAGCGCTGGAAGTGGCCAAGGCCCTGGCCACCCAGCCCAAGCTGCTGCTGCTCGACGAAGTGCTGGCCGGGCTGGAGACCAATGGCAAGCGCCGTTTCATGCAGATGCTCAAGGGCCTGCATGAGGCCTTTGCGGTGGGCATCGTCATCATCGAACACGACATCGAGACCATCAGCAACCTGTGTCCGCGCGTGGCCGTGCTCAACTTCGGCCAGCTCATCGCCGAGGGCGCGCCGGCGCAGGTGTTCAATGATCCGGCAGTCATCAAGAGTTATACGGGAGCGTGAATGCTTGAAGTCACCAACCTGCGCGCCGGCTACGGTGCCATCAATGTGCTGTGGGATGTCTCCCTGACGGTGGGGCAGGGCCAGCTGACCACCATCATCGGGCCCAACGGTGCCGGTAAAACCACGCTGCTGCGCGCCATCATGGGCCTGATTCCGATCGGGCAGGGGCAGGTCACGCTGGATGGCAAAGTGCTCAATGGCATGCCGACCTGGGAGATGTCCAAGGTCTCGATGGCGATGATCCCGGAAGGGCGCATGATCTTCCGCGCCATGAGCATCGAGGAAAACCTCATCGTCGGTGCCTTCGCTCCGCAGCACCGCGCGCGCGTGAAGGACAACCTGGAGCGCGCCTACACCATGTTCCCAAAGCTGCGCGAGCGTCGCCGCCAGCTGGCCGGGTCACTCTCGGGGGGCGAGGCGCAGATGCTGGCGATGGCACGCGGGCTGATGTCCGAACCGAAGCTGCTCATCATCGACGAACCCTCGCTGGGACTGGCCCCGGTGGTGGTCAACGAACTCTTCGAGATCCTGGCGCGATTGAAGGCAGAGGGCCGCACCATCATCCTGGTGGAACAGAACACTGAACGCGCCGTGGGCGTGGCCGATCACGTCTACCTGATGCAGGGCGGCAAGGTGATCCTGTCGCAGAAGGCCAGCGAGGTGGCGCTTGATCATCTGCATGATCTTTATTTCGCACGATGAGGCGGGGGCGGCGATCCGCTCGCCTGTCCCCCGCGAAGACATGAAGCTTCCTGTCAAAACCTGAACGCGGCCGCAAGCCTCAGAAACGCGGTTTGACGGTCTTCCATTCGGGTTTGTACTTGCGCATCTGCCCGACATCATCGCGCTGGCGGATGCCGCATTCCAGATACAGCTGATGCAGCTTGCGCAGTTGCTCCTGATCCACTTCGACACCCAGCCCCGGTGCATCGGTGATCTGTACGCAGCCATTGCGGATGGGCAGCTTGCCGCCCCGGATCACTTCCTCATCGGGCTCCTGCCACGGGTAGTGGGTGTCGCAGGCATAGGACAGGTTCTCCACTGCGGCGGCCACGTGCGACATCGCCATCAGGCTGATGCCGAGGTGCGAATTCGAATGCATCGATACGCCCAGCCCAAAGATGTCGCACATCTTCGCCAGTTGCTGGGTATCGCGCAGGCCGCCCCAGTAGTGGTGATCGGCCAGCACGATCTGCACGCTGTTCAAGGCCACGCTGCGGCGCAGTTCATCGAAATCGGTCACCACCATGTTGGTGGCCAGCGGCAGGCCGGTGCGGCGGTGCAGTTCGGCCATGCCTTCCAGGCCTGGCGTGGGATCTTCGTAATACTGCAGGTCGTCACCCAGCAGGTCGGCCATGCGGATGGCGGTCTCCAGCGACCAGTTGCCGTTGGGGTCGATGCGCAGCGGCGCGTCCGGGAAGGCTTTCTTCAATGCCTTGATGCAAGCCACTTCATGCTCGGGGTCCAGCGCCCCGGCCTTGAGCTTGATGCTCTTGAAACCGTTTTCCTCGATCATCTTGCGTGCCTGCGCCACGATCTGTTCTTCGCTCAGTGCCTCGCCCCAGCCATCGGGTGCATAGGGGCTGTCGATGTGCTGCGCGTACTTGAAGAACAGATAGGCGCTGAAAGGAATTTCCTTGCGCACGGCACCGCCCAGCAAGTCCACCAGCGGCACATTCAGATAGCGCGCCTGTGCATCCAGGCAAGCCACTTCGAAAGCCGAGTAGGCATTGGACACCGCCTTGCTGGCATGCGAACCCGGGGCCAGTTCCGCGCCGGCATTGCTGGCCGGGGCCATCGCTGCCACCACGCCGCGCACGATGGCACGCAGGCCGTTGAGGTTGAACGGGTCCAGGCCGATCAATTGTTCCTTCACCAGGTCGAGGATCTTCAGTGCTGGTGCATCGCCATAGCTCTCGCCCAGGCCGATGTAGCCGTTGTCGGTCTCGATCTCGATGATGGAACGCAGGGCATAAGGTTCGTGGATGCCGCTGGCATTCAACAGCGGGCCATCCTTGAAGGCAATGGGGGTGACGGTGACGCGGGCGATTTTCATGATGGACTTTCAGTGATGTACAGGATGCGGTGCGGATCTGGTGTTCAGCGCTGGGTCCCCGGCCCCGAGCGAGCCAGGAACACCACGCCGGCCGCCACCAGCGAGGTGATGGCCAGTCCCATTAGGCCACCCTGGATGGAGCCGGTACGCTGCTCCAGGTAGCCGAAGGTGGTCGGTGCCACGAAGCCGCCGAGGTTGCCGATGGAATTGATCAGCGCGATGACGCCGGCGGCGATGCGCGCATCCAGATAGCCTTGCGGCAGCGGCCAGAACAGCGAGGAAGCCGCCTTGAACCCGACTGCCGCAAAGCAGATCGAGACGAAGGCATAGACCGAGTTGCCGAAGGTGGAGGCGAACATGCCGATGGCCGCAATCACCAGCGCCGTCGCCGCCCAGGCCTGCTGGTGCCGGAAGCGCGCCGCCAGGGCCGCGAAGGCGTACATGGCCACGATCGAGATCAGCCAGGGAATGGAATTGAACAGTCCCACCTGGAAATCGCTGAAGCTGCCCATCTTGCGGATGATGCTCGGCAACCAGAAGGTGGCACCGTAGATGGTCAGCGAGATCGAAAAGTAGATGAAGCAGAAGATCAGGATCTGCGGATCGCGCAGCAATTGCAGCGGCGATACGTGGGCCGGCTTGTGCTTCATGCGCTCGGCCTGTTCGGCCACGATGGTGCCGGTGATGGCCGTGCGTTCCTCTGCGCTGAGCCACCTGGCATCGGCCGGCATCGAATCCAGCCAGAACCAGACGAAGCCGCACAGCACCACCGAGGCCATGCCCTCGATGATGAACATCCATTGCCAGCCATGCAGGCCAGCGCCCTCCAGCTGCAGCAGCCCGCCCGAGATGGGGCCGGACAGGATGGACGCCAGCGCCGAACCGGACAGGAAGATGGCCATGGCGCGCCCGCGTTCGCTGGCCGGCAGCCATTGCGTGAAGTAGTAGATGACGCCGGGGAAGAAGCCGGCCTCGGCCGCACCGAGCAGGAAGCGCAGCAGGTAGAAGGTGGTCTCGCTGTTGACGAAGGCCATGGCAGTGGCCGCCAGTCCCCAGGTCGCCATGATGCGCGTGAGCCAGGCCTTGGCCCCGAAACGCTGCAGCAGCAGGTTGGAAGGCACTTCGAAAATGGCATAGCCGACGAAGAACAGTCCTGCACCCAGTCCGTAGGCGGCGGTGCTGATGCCCACATCGGTGGCCAGATGGCTGCGCACGAAACCGATGTTGACGCGGTCGATGTAGTTGACGATGAACATCACCACGAACAGCGGCAATACCCGGTGCTTGATCTTGCTGACCGCCTGCTGCAAGACGGAGGGATCGACCGCAGCGAAGGCGCTGGCCGATGGCTTGATGGTTTCCACGCATGTCTCCTCAATGGGAAGGGCGCTGCCGCTCGGCTTCTGGTGGCCATGCCGTTCAAGGATGCAACGGTCATCATGGATAGCGCGATGTGGTGCATTAAAACACTAATATATTAGTGCGTCAATGCGCCCAGGCCGGGTATCATGCCGGGCATGAGAGCGGGCAGGTCGTCCATGCCATCCATGCTGGGGCCGCCGGTTTTTGATCAAGGATTGTTTGCATGAGCACTGCCACCGAACCCATCACCCTCAACGTTCCGCCGCTGGACCGGTCGCGGCACGCCGCACCGCAGGTCTTCGAGCATCTGCGCGAACTCATCATCGGCGTGCGCCTGGTGCCGGGCACCGTGCTGCAGCGGGCCGAACTGGCGGCGCAATACGGCCTGAGCCAGACGCCGATTCGCGATGCGCTCATCAAACTGGGCGAGGAGGGGCTGGTGGACATCTTTCCCCAGCATGCGACGGTGGTCAGTGCGATCAACGTGACGCAGGCGCGGCAGGCGCATTTCCTGCGCCGTTCCATCGAGCTGGAAATCGTCCACACGCTGGCGCGGCGCACCGAGGGCGCGCTGGTGAGCCGGCTGCGCGACAGCATCGAGGTGCAGCGGGTGCTGGCCGGACGCGAGAATTATGCCGAGTTCGTATTGGCCGACCAGGCTTTCCATCGCCAGATGTACGAGGCGGCGCAGGTACCGGAGCTATGGGCCATGGTGCGGCGGCAGAGCGGCAATCTGGATCGGCTGCGCAACTTGCACGTACCGCTTCCTGGCAAGACAAAACGCGTGCTGCGCGATCACGCGGCACTGGTTGATGCCATCGCGGCAGGCGATGCAGAGGCGGCACAGGCGGCCCTGCGCGAGCACCTGTCGGGTACGCTCACGCATCTGGAAGAGATTCGCGAGCGCTTCCCGCACTATCTCAAGGACTGAGGCGTACGCCAGCGCAAGCATTCTGCCCGGCCAAAGAAAACGCCCCGCCGTCTCACGACAGCGGGGCGTTGTTCATGCTGCCTGCGGGACTCAGGCCTTGGACTTGCCGTCCTGTGCCTTGGCCGCTGCCAGCGCGGTCATGTTGATGACACGGCGCACGGTGCTGGACGGGGTCAGCACGTGCACGGGGGCCGCCGCGCCCAGCAGGATGGGGCCGATGGTGGTGCCCTGGCCGCTGCTGGTCTTCAAGACGTTGAAGAGGATGTTGGCGGCATCCAGGTTGGGGCAGACCAGCACGTTCGCCGCACCGGTCAAGCCGCTGTCGGCCAGGCCCGCATTGTTGCGGATCTTTTCCGACAGGGCGGCGTCGCCATGCAGTTCACCGGCGGACTCGACGTCCGGTGCCAGCTTCTTGAAGGCTTCATGCGCGGCGGCCATCTTGCGGGCCGAGGGACGCGAGGAGCTGCCATGGTTGGAGTGCGACAGGAAGGCCACCTTCGGCGGCACACCAAAGCGCGCCACTTCTTCGGCGGCAGCCTTGGCGATGCGCGCCAGCTGCTCGGCGTCCGGCGTGTCGTTGACGTAGGTGTCGGTGATGAAGAGCGTCTGTTCCGGCAGCAGCACGGCATTCAGGGCGGCGAATTCCTGCGCGCCGTCCTTCAGGCCAATCACCTTTTCCACATGGGCCAGGTGGCCGTCGTAATTGCCATCCAGGCCGCACAGCATGGCGTCGGCGTCACCGGCCTTGACCATCAGCGCCGCCAGCAGGCTGCCGCTGGCACGCACGTCGGCTTCGCTGCCGTCCTTGTACTGGGCGGCGTACTGCGCCACGCGGGCGTCGCTGGCCGGGTCGATCACTTGCACGTTCTGGCCGATCTTGATGCGCAGGCCGGCCTTCTTGATGCCGGCTTCGATGGCGGCGGGCTGGCCGACCAGGATCGGTGCGGCCAGGCCTTCGTCGGCCACGAACTGCACGGCGCGCAGCACGCGCTCGTCCTGGCCATCAGCGTAGACCACACGTTGCGGCGCGACCTTGGCGGTGTTGAAGACAGGCTGCATGAACATGCCGGTCTGGTAGATGAAGCGGGTCAGTTCTTCGCGGTAGGCGGCGTAGTCCTTGATGGGACGGGTCGCCACGCCGGACTCGGCAGCCGCCTTGGCCACGGCCGGGGCGATCTTCAGGATCAGGCGCGAATCGAACGGGGTCGGGATCAGGTAGTCGGCACCGAACACCAGTTCCTTGCCGGGATAGGCGGCGCTGACTTCGGCGCTGGTCTCGGCCTTGGCCAGGTCGGCGATCTCGCGCACGCAGGCCAGCTTCATGGCTTCGGTGATCTTGGTGGCACCGCAGTCCAGCGCGCCACGGAAGATGTAGGGGAAGCACAGCACGTTGTTGACCTGGTTCGGGTAGTCCGAACGGCCGGTGGCGATGATGCAGTCCGGACGCACCGACTTGGCCAGTTCGGGACGGATTTCCGGTTCCGGGTTGGCCAGCGCCAGGATGATGGGCTTGTCGGCCATGGTCTTGACCATCTCGGCGGTCAGCACGCCAGGGGCCGAGCAGCCCAGGAAGACGTCGGCACCGTTGACCACGTCGGCCAGGGTGCGCGCTTCGGTCTTGATGGCGTAGCGCTGCTTGGAGGCGTCCAGGCCACCGGGGCGGCCTTCGTAGATGACGCCCTTGCTGTCGACCATGTAGACGTTCTCGCGCTTCACACCCAGGCCGATCATCACTTCCACGCAGGCGATGGCGGCTGCGCCCGCGCCGGAGACGGCGATCTTGACGGCGCCGATGTCCTTGCCGACCAGTTCCAGGCCGTTCAGCAGGGCAGCCGAGGAGATGATGGCGGTACCGTGCTGGTCATCGTGGAAGACCGGGAT
>NZ_DBIC01000151.1:0-35959 GCF_002296545.1 Herbaspirillum sp. UBA812
TGCTGCGCTGTTCGTGGAATGGAAGCCGCAGGCGCAGCAGGAGGCCGGCGACCTGGTGCAGTGCGCACCGGGCGTGTTCGCGTGGGACAAGGTGATGGAACTGGCGCAGGCTGTCGATGGCAGCATGCCTTATCAGCGCCAGGACGAGGACATCGTCATCTACAAGGCCATCGGCATCGGGCTGGAAGATGTGGCGCTGGCAGGGCTGGCGTATCGCAAGGCGTGCGCGCAGTACGGCTGGTAAGCCGGAGCTGGCGGGATGAAAAAAGGCGCTGCGGATTTTCCCGCAGCGCCTTTTTGTTAGGGGCGGCCTCGAATCAGGCAGTCACTTTCTTGTCCTTGGCGGCCGCTGCCGGTTTGGCCCGCAAGGCGGTGGCGGTGGCGATGAGTACGATGGCGATGCCGGTCACGGTGCCCACGGTCACCGGTTCATCCAGCAGCAGCCAGGCCCACAGCGAAGCCGTCATCGGCACCAGGAAGGTCACCGTGATGGCCTTGGTCGCCCCTTCTGCGGCAATCAGTTGGAAGAACAGTGCGTAAGCGATACCGGTACAGACCACGCCCAGCACCAGTACAGATAACAAGGCAGGCAGGGTGCCGGCCTGCAGCGCATGCGGCATCGACGGCGCAGCCAGCGGCAGCAGGCACAGGGCAGCGGCGAACTGGCTGCCGGTGGCCATGGCGATGGGCGGGATGCCGCCGGCGCGCATGCGCGTGAAGGTGGCCGCAAAACCATAGCTGACCGCCGCACCCATGGCCGCCAGCACTCCGGCGATCACCAGCGCATCGACCGGTGCCGGGCCGATGCCGACCAGCACCGCCACACCGACCAGGCCCAGCACGAAGGCCCCGGTACGCACCAGGCTCAGCCGTTCGCCCAGCAGCAGGAAACCGAACATGGCCGTGAAGATCGGTGCCAGCGAATTCATGGTGGCCATGTAGGCCGAGGGAATGTGCAGCGCCGACCAGGCAAACAGCGCGAAGGGCAGGGCGGTATTGAAGATGCCGATCACCAGGTAGGGCAGCCAGTTGCGTCGCCACTGCAGCGGCACCCCGCGCATGCGGGCAAAGGCCAGCAGCGACAGCGTGGCCAGCGAGGCACGGCCGAAGGTGGTCAGCATGGGGCCGAAGACCGGTGCGGCGATGCGCATGAGCATGAAGCTGGTGCCCCAGATGGCAGCCAGCAGCAACAGCTTGGCAATGTTGGAGGAAGACATGGATGTGGGCGGCAGGTATGGCCAGTGGGAGGTCGATTGTACGGCCACTTCTGAAAACCGTCCCGGTACAGTTGGTGCCTTTGTACCGGGCCACTTGACTGCGGCGCAACAGTCACAGGGGAGAATGAGGAAGAACTGTGCATGGCACCGTACCGGGCCACCTGCTAGGCTTGCCAGCCTGACACTTACTGTACAGGAGCCTGCATGCTGACGATCTACGGCCGTGACACTTCCATCAATGTTCGCAAGGTCCTGTGGGCTTGCAGCGAGCTGGACATTGCCTTTGAGCGGCAGGACTGGGGCATCGGTTTCAGGGCGACCAGCGAGCCGTCCTTCGTTGCCATGAATCCCAATGCGATGGTGCCGGTGATTGATGATGATGGCTTCGTCCTGTGGGAGTCCAACAGCATCTTGCGCTATCTCGCCGGGCAATACGGTGACGGTGCGCTGTATCCGCAAGCACCGCGTCTGCGCGCGCGCATCGACCAGTGGATCGACTGGCAGGCCAGCGACCTCAACCGCAGCTGGAGCTATGCTTTCATGGCGCTGGTGCGCAAGTCGCCCGAGCATGGCGATGCGCAGCAACTGGCGGCTTCCATCGCCGGCTGGACGCGCTTCATGCAGGTACTGGAGCAACAGTTGCAGCACAGTGGCGGTTTCGTGGCGGGTCCTGCATTCACGCTGGCCGATATTCCGGTCGGGTTGTCGGTCAATCGCTGGTTCGGCACGCCCTTGGAGCATGCGCCCTTGCCGGCCGTGGCAGCGTATTACGAGCGTCTCAGCGAGCGGCCCGGCTTCCGCGCCTACGGCCGCAACGGCATGGCCTGATGGCGGCGGGCGCGGTACACTGCGGCCTTGCGCATGCGCGCCCATTTCCGTCCTGCAGGTTCACCATGGCCACCCGAAAGAAAAAACTGCTCTTCCTTGCCGCCTTCCTTGGCTGTCTGCTGCTGGCCAGCGTTCCCTTGTGGACTTTGCTGTTTTACTGATTTGTTTTGATTGTCTGCGCCTGCCTCGAAATCGTATCAGGCGTTACAAAAAAGTTTTGATGGTTCGCTCTTTCTGGCAGTCCGGTGCGTCTTGCCCCGCCAAGTAGCATGCAGCTTACGCAAAAAAATCCCCCGGGTCCGACGACCAGGGGGCCAACATCATTTCATCGCGATTCAGGCAGACACACACCAGGCGGCACCGGACACGGTGCCGTCCCGCTCGCTCAATACGGCAGCCGATGCGGCGGCAGGCTGGCACGGCTGGCCAGCGGATGATGCCGCCAGCGCGCTTCGGCCAACAGATAGATGCCCGTTGCCGACAACGCAACGGTCACCAGCGTAGAGAGAACGGCAGTCAGCAGGAAGGTGGTGAACATGATGATCTCCTCAAGACGACTTCATCTTAGGAGAAAGCACCTTGCCTGGCTCTAGTGATTTTCCCTAGAAAACAAACAAGCCGCTCAGGGAATCCCTGAGCGGCTTGCAGTCCGGCAATGCTGTCATCCTGTCATGCTGCCAAGGCAGCAAGCCCCGCAGCAGGATGTTGCATCAGCGCATCAATAACGTTCCAGCCAGTGCGCGTAAGGTGCCGGCAGCGTCCAGGAAGGGCGCTCCACGCCCAGTTCCTTGGCGGCCTGATAAGTCCAGTGCGGGTTGACCAGGTGCGAACGGCCCACCATCACCAGGTCGAGCTGGCCGTCCTTGACGGCGCGCTCGGCCAGTTCGGGCGTGCCGAAGCCCCAGGCGGAAGACACCGGCACGCCAGCCTCCTCGCGCACGCGCTTGGCGATCGGACCGAGGAAGGCCGGACCCCAGGGGATCTGCACTTCCGGAATGGTGAAGCCGATGGTCACGCTGATCATGTCCATGCCGATCTCCTTGAACTGGCGCACCACGCCGATGGAGTCGACCAGCGTCTGCTCGTCGCGGCCATCGTATTCCAGCACGCCGAAGCGCACCGTCAGGGCCAGGTGTTCCGGCCACACTTCACGCACGGCGCGCAGGGTTTCCCGCAGGAAGCGGGCGCGGTTTTCCACGCTGCCGCCGTAGATGTCATCACGCTGGTTGGAATGCGCCGAGAAGAAGCTCTGGCCCAGGTAGCCGTGGGCGAAGTGCAGCTCCAGCCATTCGAAGCCGGCATCACGCGCGCGGATGGCGGCATCGACGAAGTTCTGGCGCACGCGGGCGATGTCGTCCAGGCTCATGGCCTTGGGGACCTTGGGCAAGCCCTTGCCGAAAGCAATCGCGGACGGGGCGATGGTGTCCCAGCCGCGCGCGTCGTCGGCGGCCATGTGGTCGTCGCCTTCCCAGGGACGATTGGCGCTGGCCTTGCGGCCGGCGTGGCCGATCTGGATGCCGGGCACGGCACCGGCGGCCTTGATGGCTTGCACCACCGGCACGAAGGCTTGCGCCAGCTCGTCCGACCAGATGCCGGTGCAGCCCGGCGTGATGCGGCCTTCCGGGGCCACGGCAGTGGCTTCCACGATCACCAGGCCGGCACCGCCACGGGCGATGCTGGCGTAGTGCGACAGGTGCCATTCGTTGGCCTTGCCGTCCACCGCCATGTACTGGCACATGGGCGGGACGGCAATGCGGTTGCGCAGGTTCAGGTCCTTGAGCTTGAAGGGAGTAAAGAGAGCAGACATGGGTGGCTTCTTGTCAATGATGAAAATGAGATCAACAAGCGCTGCACTGGCACAGCACTCGCTTCGTTTGTTCGTAAATCTTCGAACTATGGAAGGAGTATAACCCAGGGTGTATCATCTTGCAGATGCGTCCCTACAAACATCCCGAGATTGCCGAGTTCGTGCTGGAGCGCGTGCTCTACGCGCTGAGCGATTCGATCCGCCTGGAGATCGTGCGCCACCTGGCGCGCGTGGAATGTGCGACCTGCGGCGAACTCGATGGCGGGCGTCCCAAGTCCACCGTCTCGCACCACTTCAAGGTCTTGCGCGAAGCCGGCCTGGTGCGTACCGAGAGCAATGGCACCACCCACATCAACACTTTGCGCAGCGCCGATATCGAGCAGCGCTTTCCGGGTTTGCTGTCGGCCATCCTGGCCCAGCACGACAAGCTGCCCGCCCGCCGCAAGAAGGCGGCCTGAAGCCTTCCCGTCCGCTCAGAGCTTGCCGGCCTTGACGTCGGCGTCCACTGCCACGAAGGCCGTGGCCATCGCATACTGTTCTGCCTCCACCGAGGTATTGCCGCGAAAGTCCTCGCACACCACGCGCCGGAAGGCGACCGGGTTGTCATTGCGATGCAGCTGGTAACTGCCGACCCAGGTACCGTCGATCTGTTCCCTGCTGCTGACCCGGATGAAATAACCGTGATGCTCGGCCACGTCATTGTCGAGCTGGGTATCGATCACCGCACGCGCATAACCGACACCGGCCACCTGTGCCGAGGCCACCGAAGCGAAGGGATTGCCGTGCAGGCCGGGGGCCGGTTCGCCATCGATCTGCACGGTGCAAAGGACGTCGCCATCGCGTTGCTGCGTGCAGGAGACGCTGATGTGCTTGCCGCGATAGGTGGCACCGTAGGTGGGGAGCATGCGTGCTTTCAAGAAGAATTGCCTGGGCGCTATAGTGGCGCGATCGTTCATCGTGGTCAATCAACTTGCAGCCGGCATGGCGTGACAGCCGCGTAAAAAAAGGCCCGCATGTTGCCATGCGAGCCTTTTCCTTCACAGCGACGATTTGCGCAGCAGATCAGGACCCGTGCTTGGCCAGGCCCTCGCGCATCCGGCGCACTTCCTTCTCCGACACGGCCCCTGCCTGGTTGTTCCAGCCCTGGCGCACGAAGCTGGCCAGTTCTGCCGCTTCCTTGTCCGAGAGGCGATGGGCGAAGCCCGGCATGACCAGGATCGACGGTGCCTTCTCGGTGGACGGCGTGCGAGCCCCGGCCAGGATCACGTGCAGCAATGCGCTGGGATTGTCGGCATTGACCACGGTCGCGCCATCGAGTACCGGGAAGATGCCCGGCGCGCCCTTGCCATTGACGAAGTGGCAGGCCGCGCAATTGTCCAGGTACAGGCGCTCGCCCAGGCTCAGGTCCTTGGCGGCCGTGAGTTTCTTTGTGGTCGCCTCGGCCCCTTGCGGCGTGACGCGCCCGCTGCTGCTGGCGGCCACTGGCGAGAGCGTCTTCAGGTAGGCCGCGATGGACTGCAGGTCTTCCGGCTTCAGGTGCGCCGTGCTGTGTTCCACCACCAGGCTCATCTCGCCCGCTACTGACGCGGTCTTGTTGCGGCCGGTCTGCAGGTAGTCGACGATGTCCTGCGCGCTCCAGTGCGGCATGCCGCGCAGCGACGGTACCGCCCAGCCATTGAGGTCGCCGCCCGAGAGGAACTGCGCCTGGCTGCTGTCGCTGGCCTTCTCGTTCATGGCGAAACCACGCGGGGTGTGGCAGCTGCCGCAGTGGCCCAGGCCCTCGGCCAGATAGGCACCACGCTTGATCTCGGCGCTCCAGCCGTCCTGCTCCTTGAACGGTTTGTCATTGGCGAAGAAGACATTCCACAGCTTCATCCCCCAGCGGATGTTGAACGGGAAACTCATGCTGCTGGCCGGCGGCGTGGAGGCCACCGGTTTCACCCCTTGCATGAAGTAGGTGTAGAGGGCGTGGATGTCCTCGTCACTCACCTTGGCATAGCTGGGGTAGGGCATGGCCGGATAGAGCTGCGTGCCATCGGCGCGCACGCCATGGCGCACGGCCGCAGAGAACTGGGCTTCGCTGTAGTTGCCGATGCCGTGTTCCTTGTCCGGCGTGATGTTGGTGGAGTAGATGATGCCGTGGCCGCTGTCGATGGCCAGTCCGCCCGAATAGGCCGGCTTGCCTGCCGCGCTGTGGCAGGCCATGCAGTCGCCGGCACGCGCCAGGTATTGGCCGCGCGCCACCGTATCCTGGTCGGCCGCCTGCGCCACATTGAACACACCCAGCACACTCAGCGACAAGGCCAGTCCGGCCAGCAATGAAGTCATTTTTTTCATGTTCTCTCCCCCCTTCATGCCTGGACCAGCGGGCCGGGGTTCTTCAGGTACTGCGTCTTGATGGCGTGCGCGGCCATGAGCGTGATGGCACCGATGGTAGCCGTCGGATTGGCCTGGAAGTTCTGCGGGAAGGCATTGCCGCCGGGGACGAAGACGTTGTGCACATCCCAGGATTGCAGGTACTTGTTCAAGGCCGAATCGCGCGGCGAATCGCCCATGATCGCGCCGCCCACGTTGTGGGTGGAGACGTACTTGGTGATGTCCCAATGCGAATCCAGGGCCAGGAAACTTTCCGACATGTGGTCCGGATTGAGCTCCTTGGAAATCTTGAGCACGATGTCGCGCAGGTAGCGCTGCAGCTTGAGTTCGTTCTGTCGCCAGTCGAAGGTCATGCGCAACAGCGGCTGGCCCCACGGATCCTTGTAGTTCGGATCCAGGTCCAGGAAGTGGCCGCGATAGGACATGCAGGTGGTGGTGATGCTGATCTTCATGGAATGGTCGTACCAGTCGATCATGCCTTCCTTCCAGCCGCGTCCCCAGCTGGGCGTGCCCGGCGGCAGCGCCGTGCCGATCGGCGCGCCCGAGGCTTGCGAACTGTGGATCTTGGCACCGCCGATGAAGCCCAGCTTGATGCCATCGTCGAAGTTGCCGGGCGAGATGTCGTTGAACATTTCGCCGGTGGCACCGGCCGTGGCGAAGGAATTGAAGTGCTTGTCCTTGAAGAACAGCGTCGCCCCGCCATTGGAGAGGAAGGCATAGTTGCGGCCGATGACGCCGGTCTCGGTGATCGGGTCATACGGCTTGCCGATGCCCGAGAGCAGCATCAGGCGCACGTTGGCGAACTGGAAGCTGGAGAGGATCACGATCTTGGCCGGCTGGAACACTTCCTTCATGTTCTCGTCGATGTAGGTCACGCCGCGTGCGGTCTTCTTGTCCGCGTGCAGGTCCACGCGGATGACGTTGGCGTTGACCTTGTAATCGAAGTTGGGCAGGCGCTTGACCACATCCAGGATGGTGGTCTGCGGCGAGGCCTTGGAATAGTTCAGGCAGGGATACTTGCTGCAGAAACCGCAATAGTTGCAAGGTGCAATTTGTGCGCCATACGGATTGGTCCAGGCCTGCGAAACATTGGCCGAGGGATTGGGGAAGGGATGGTAGCCCAGCTTGCGCGCCACGTCGGCGAACAGGGTGTTGTTGTAGGTGTCGTGCAGCGCCGGCAGCGGATAGGGGTTCGAGCGCGGTCCTTCGAAAGGATCGCCGCCCGGCTGGATCTGGCCGCGCAGGTTGCCGGTGTTGCCCGACAGGCCGCAGACCTTGTCGAAGAAATCGTAGTGCGGCTCGATCTCGTTCCAGGTGAAGGGGAAATCCTTGATGCGCATCTCGGGATCGAGACTGCTGTGCTTGTAGGCCTGGTCGGCGTAGGTCTTGAGCTTGAGGTCAGTCGGTGTGGCGCGGATCAGCACCGCCGTCCAGTGCAGGCCCGAGCCGCCCACGCCGGTACCGGGCGCGAAAGCGCCCCACTTGCGGGTCGGCAGCGCCTGCTGCGCAGTGTTGTAGCGCACCGTCAGCGCAGCATCGCGCGGGGTGGCGAAGACCTTGTTGCGGGTGGCGTAGCCGTACTGGTCGGCCGGCTTGGGATAGGCAAAGTCTTCCGGCGGACGGTCCGGGCCGCGCTCCAGGGCGCGTACCTTCAGGCCGGCCTGGGCCAGTTCGATGGCCATCAGGGAGCCGGCCCAGCCGAGGCCGACGATGACGACGTCGACGTCGTCGTTGGTAATGTTAGGCATTGAATTAAGTCAGTAAGAGGTTGCAGGCGTGAACGAGGAGACGGGGCCGCGCATCAGGCGCGCTTGCCCGACAGGCTCACCGGTCCCAGCGGATACTTCACGTTGTGCTGGTCCACCCATTCGGTATAGGCCGCACGCGCACCGGGGAAGCCGATGGCCACCCAGGCCTTCATGTCCTTGTTGCCGCCGTACATGGGATCGGCCAGGTAGCCGTTCTTGGTATCGCCCAGCAGCTGGCCGAAGAACTGCGAAGGCTTCATCGCCTTCTCGCCTAGTGCGGCAAAGTCCGCAGCGTTCTTCTGCAGCGAGGTCAGCAGGGCATCCTTGTCCTTGGCCTCCAGCTGCTCGAAGCGCTTGCCGTGCTGTTGCTGGCTGATCTGCTGGCTCAGGTCGATGCCGATGCGGTAGACGTCCTGCGGTGCATAGGGAATCTGGATGCCCAGCGTGGCCGGTGCATCGGTCTGGTGCGGCCCCTGTTGGTAGATGTCGCTGCCCAGGCCGGCATGCAATTGCTGGTCGATGAAGACCGGCACATTGGTTTCCAGCGCGCCCGGCCCGCGCCCTTCGGCGGGGATCAGGCGGTCGCAGGCGGCCAGGATGAAGAGCCATTGGGCGGCATTGAAGAACACCGGCTTGTAGTGTTGCAGCTCGATGCCTTCCAGGCCATCGGCCCGGGCCTGCTTGAGCAGGGGCAGCGAGACTAGCGGCACTGCCGCTGCGGTGGCCGCGAGGACGGCACGCCGCGAGGGACTGAACTTGGTGGTCATGATGTGAGCAAAGTGGAGTGGGTGGAAAACAAGCTGCGCGAGGCATCGGGACACGGACGCATCGGGCAGGACTGCGCCCGCCATGACCGCTGCACGGCACGCGCGCCGGCACCCGCAATGCCGCGTGGGGCGGCCTGCGCAGGATGAGACGTCGTTGCAATGGAATGGGGCATGGGTCGCAATCTCAGAGTGGGTCAACGCGTCTCCGATCTTGCGTCCAGCTTGCGGGGCTGGCATTTCTTGTGATTCCCGGTCCTGGCCACGGTCGATCAGGCCAGGCGGGTTGCTCTATGGATGAGCGCACGCATTCTAACACCTCTAGTTGTCAGATGTCTTAAGACGCTGCCTCGCGGCAAGATCCTGCCATGGCCGTCTTCGGCTACACTGCTCATCCGCAGCATTGTCGCTGCAGACCCCGAATTCCGAGACCGAGACACCATGCAGATCCGCGACGCTTCCCCTGCCGACATCCCCGGCATCACCCTGATCTTCAACGACGCCGTGGTCAATACCACGGCCATCTGGAGCGACAAGCTGGTGGACGACCAGAACCGCCAGGACTGGCTGGCGGCCCGTCGCCAACTGGGCTATCCGGTGCTGGTGGCGGTGGAGGGCGACAAGGTGCTGGGCTATGCGAGCTTCGGTGACTGGCGTCCCTTCGATGGTTTCCGCCATTCGGTGGAACATTCGGTCTACGTCCACAAGGATCACCGTGGCGAAGGCCTGGGCGTGGCCCTGATGCAAGCCCTGATCCCGCGTGCCCGCGCGGTCGGCAAGCACGTCATGGTGGCCGCCATCGATGCCAGCAATGTCGGCTCCATCGCCCTGCACAAGAAGCTCGGTTTCGAGCAGGTCGGCCACATGCCGCAGGTCGGCACCAAGTTCGGCAAGTGGCTGGACCTGGCCTTCCTGCAACTGACGCTGGATCAGCGCACTGACCCGGACAAGATCGGCAGCTGATTGCCGCAGCGTCAAACACGAAGGGCCGCATGGAAGCGGCCCTTTGTGTTGCTACTCAGCGATGCGAGGAAGGGGCTCACGGCCTCAGCCGTTGTGCTTTTCTCCCTCGTGCTTCTCGCCTTCGTGCTTGTCGTTGGCGCGCTTGTCTTCCTCGTGTTTGGCCGGCTCGTGCTTCGCTTGCGCGTGCGCTTCCTGTGCATGGGGCGCTGCCTCATGCCGCTCGGGGGCGGCCTTCTGTTCGTGCTGCGGCGGACGTTCTTCACGGGGCGCGGCGGCAGCATGCGCCTGCATCTGCGGATGAAGGTTTTCCTGCTTCATCGCCTGGGCCTTTCTTTCCTCGGCCTGCTGGCGGGCCTGTTGCGCGGCATTCTGTTGGGCCTGTTCACGTTCGCGTGCTGACTGCTGTTCCTTCTGCGCGCGCTGCTCCTGTTGTTGCTGCTGCAGTTGGCGTTGCTCCTGCTGCTCGCGCTGTGCCTGTTGTGGCGCTTCCTGATGCGGGTGCGCACCCGTTGCCTGCACGGCTTCCTTCTGCGCCTGCGGCTGTGCATGCAGGTTGGCCTGCGCCATCTTCTGCTGAGTTTCCTGCGCGCGCAGTGACGGCATCGCGCCGGGACGTGCATCGCTGGCCGTGAAATGCGGCATGCTCATGGCCGCCGGTGCCACCTGTTCGCGGTGGTTGTCGATGCGGGTCTGGTTGTTGACGTTGCGCTCGTCGACATTGCGCACGTTGTTCACGTTGCTGACATTGCTGACGTTATTGACGTTGCTGACGTTGTTCACGTTGTTGTTCACCACGCGCGTATTGTTGACCGTCACGTTGTTGTTGGTCACGCGATTGATCACGGTGGTCGAGTGCGACACATAGGTGGTGTTCTTGTACACCACGGCCGGCCGCTGCCAGTCGCCGGACGGGCGATCGCCGCCGCCACCGCCACCCCAATGCATGCCCCAGTCATGCCATCCCCAGTCACTGTGATGACTGATGGCCTCGCCCACGAACACGCCCACGCCGAAGGACAGCGCACCCACCACCACTTCATTGGCCACCGGGCTGGGCGGACGATAGGCATAGCCCGGATACACCGGTACCGGCGGACCATAGACCACGGCCGGGTTGTAGGCCGGTACGTAGACCGTATCCGGCTGGCTGGACTCGATGACGATGGTCTGCGGCGGCGGCGGGATCACCGGGGCACCGGCGTAGACGGTGCGCGGCGCGGGCGCATCTTCCACCCGCACGGTGTCGCTGCTGCGTACCGTGCTGACCACCTTCAGCTGCGAAGAACTCTTGAGGTTGCCGGCCTGTTGCGCACGCAGGCGCAGGGCCTGGATGGCATTCATCACATCGTTGGGATCATTGACGAAGGCATCGCCCAGCGAGCGCGTCCAGTCGGGATTGGCGGCCATCTGCGACAGCACCGCCGGGAACATGGTGAGCGATTTCACGCTGACATCCCAGGGCTGCTTGTCTTCGGCTGCCTGCAGGATATCGCCCTTGAGCGCGCCATTCTGTCCCAGCCACTGGTTGGCGGCGACGATCTGGTCCGGGTAGGTGGCCCCGGCCAGCACTTGCGCCACCAGCTTGTCCGGGAACAGGGCGATGGGGGCCACCATCTGCGACAGTTGCGCGGCCGTGGGCGGCGTGTAGGGCGGCGTGGTCGGCGCAGCCGGTGCGGCGGCTGCGGTGGGCGGGACGGCGTCCTGCTTCTGGCAGGCGGAGAGGGCCAGCACCGCACCGAGCAGCGAAGCCGAGACGATGATGGCGGAAGATCTGTTTCTTGTTGTCATGATGAAGTCCTCGATCCGTGACGGCGCACGGAAAACGCGTTGCGATAGCCTGGCTAACGACACGCGGCGATGCGCAGTTGACTGCAGAATTGTGATGGGATGTAACAGCGCAGGCCATGTCAGGCCACCGCGCATTGTTAGGTTTCGAGCACGGCTGTGGAGAAAGGTTCGACTTCGTTCTCCGTCACGCGGAAAGATCGCGCCGTACGGGAAACTGACAAAGCACTGACTGGAAAGTCGCACCAGAAGCGGGCGTTGGCGAGATGGTCTTGTCAGCGATTTGCAAGGTCAATGCAAAAAAGGCAGACCATGAAGGTCTGCCAACAGGAGAGATGCAGCAAGGAAAAACTAAGATTTTCAGCGGCACTCGCTCATGTACCGCGATTCGATGCGGGCGCGTTCGCCATACTCGATGTTGCCCGGTCCGTTCATGGTGAAGCGGCCATCGCGCCAGGTGCCCGGCACGGGGGCGCGTTGCACGTTGCTCGGATCGCCGGTGCGCGCGCGCTCCGCTTGCATGCGCAGGCTGCGGCAGGAGGGAGATTCGCTGTTGGATGCCAGTTGCATGGTGTTGCCGCTGTCATTCATGCTGCCGGTCTGGGGTGCCAGTGCCGTACGCACCATGGCACGATGGGGGGACAGGGCCTGGTCCAGTTCGCTGGCCGAGGCGGCATAGGCGCTCTGGCTGAACGCCGACGCGAAGACGGCCAGGGTGCCGATGGTGGCGATGCTGCACAGGGCGGAAAGGGTGCGGAAAGAAATGCGCATGATGAGCTCCTCGTTCAGTGATCAGGATGGAAAGCGGCTTGGCATGGACGTAGTCTGCCGGTCCCTGGTTGATCTTGTATGTCACTTCTTCCTGCGCAGATTACAACTGAAACATGGCCGGATGAGCAGTTTTAATACATGACTTAAAATGATGCATTCCTCCTCAACCATGAGTTCCATTCATCATCATGCTGGACCGCATCCACCTCTCCATCGTGCAGGAAGTCGAACGCCAGGGCTCGCTGACGGCGGCGGCCGGCGTGCTGCACGTCACGCAATCCGCACTCAGCCACAGCATGAAGAAGCTGGAGCAGCAGCTCGGCACCGACATCTGGCTGCGTGAAGGCCGCCACCTGCGTCTGACGCAAGCCGGCCAATACCTGCTGGCCGTCGCCAACCGCGTGCTGCCGCAACTGAACCTGGCCGAAGAAAGATTGCGCCAGTTCGCCCAGGGCGAGCGCGGCGCGCTGCGCATCGGCATGGAATGTCACCCCTGTTACCAATGGCTGCTGAAAGTGGTGTCGCCTTATCTGGCCGCCTGGCCGGATGTGGATGTGGACGTGAAGCAGAAATTCCAGTTCGGCGGCATCGGTGCGCTGTTCGGTTACGAGATCGACCTGCTGGTCACGCCCGATCCGCTGGACAAGCCCGGCCTGGTGTTCGAGCCGGTGTTCGATTACGAACAGGTACTGGTGGTGGCGGCCGACCATCCGCTGGCCGGCGCCGATTACGTCAAGCCCAAACAATTGAACAACGAGGTGCTGGTGACCTATCCGGTGCCGGTGGACCGGCTCGACATCTACACCCAGTTCCTGACCCCGGCCGGCATCGTGCCGCGCCGCCACAAGACCATCGAGACCACCGACATCATGTTGCAGATGGTGGCCAGCGGGCGCGGCGTGGCAGCCCTGCCGCGCTGGCTGGTACTGGAATATGCCGAACAGATGGAGATCGTGCCGGTGCGCCTGGGCAAACAGGGCATCGCCAAGCACATCTACCTGGGCGCGCGTGAAAGCGATGTGGAGATCGATTACCTGCGCGCCTTCATTGAGGAGGCGCGGCAGGCACAGGCATGAACCTTAGTTCGTTTTTGTGACTTTGTTGAGATGCCGTGGCCGGTCGGCATCCATCCCGCGTGCGGCGGACAATTGCGCCGCCATCACATAGAAGGCCTGGATCGCCACGATGGGATCGAGGTCCGGCGTGGCGGCCACGGGCAAGGTGAGGTCGCGCTCGATCACATCCTCGGGGGCCGCCAGCAACACCCTGGCCCCGCGTGCGCGCATCTCGGCGGCCAGCGCCAGCATGCCCGCCTGCGAGGGGCCGCGTGTGGCGAACATCAGCAGCGGATAACCGTCTTCGATCAGGGCCATCGGCCCGTGCTTGATCTCCGCGCCGCTGAAGGCCTCGGCCTGGATGGCGCAGGTCTCCTTGCACTTGAGCGCCGCCTCCAGCGCCAGCGGGAAGCCGATGCCGCGCCCCACGATCATGAGCCGATTGGCCGGGACCAAGGCTTCGACCGCCGCTGACCAGTCGCATTCGCACGCCGCCCGCAGCGCCTCCGGCAACTGCGCCAGTGCATCCAGCAACGCGGCATCATCCTGCCAATGCGCCGTCAGCAAGGCCCCGGCTACCAGACTGGCGATGAAGCTCTTGGTAGCCGCCACGCTGGCTTCCACGCCCGCATGCAGCGGCAGGCTCCACTGCGCCGCCGCCGCCAGTGGCGAATCGGCCTGGTTGACCAGCGCCACCGTGCTCGCTCCCTGCGCGTGGAAATAGCGGATCGGCTCCACCACATCCGGACTCTGCCCGGATTGCGAGATGGCGATGGCCAGCGCATCGCGCACCTGCAGCGGGGCCCGGTTCAGCGTCACCAGCGACATCGGCAGCGACGCCACGATGCGGCCCAGGCGCGCCATGATGAGATAGGCGCAATAGGCGGCCGCATGGTCCGAACTGCCGCGCGCCACGGTAACGATGGACGCCGGTGGCGCAGCGCGCAGTTGCGCGCCCAGTGCGGCATAGCGGTCCTGGTCGCGGGTCAGCTGCACGGCCACGTAATCGGCCGCAGAGCGGGCTTCCTTAAGCATCAGCGAGGTCAATCTCTTCTCCTTCCACATAGACAGCCTTGAGGGCAAATTGCCGGTCCAGCACCACCACGTCGGCGTAGTGGCCGGTGGCCAGGCGGCCACGGTCGGCCAGGCCCAGGTAATCCGCAGCATAGGTCGAGGTGCGTAGCGAGGCTTCGGCCACGTCCATGCCCAGCGCAATGAGGTTGCGCAGCGCCTGGTCCATGGTCAGCACGCTGCCGGCCAGGGTGCCATCATCCAGCCGCACGCCGCCCGCGCACTTGTGCACCACTTGCCTGCCCAGCGCATAGTCGCCATCGGGCATGCCGGCTGCCGCCGTGGAATCGGTCACGCAGAACAGGCGCGGGATGGAACGCAGCGCCGCACGGATGGCACCGGGATGCACGTGCAGGAGGTCCGGAATCAGTTCGGCATACTGCGCATGGGCCAGCGCCGCACCGACCATGCCGGGCGCGCGATGATGGAAACCGCTCATGGCATTGAACAGGTGCGTGAAGCCCGAGGCTCCATGCGCCAGCGCGGCCACGCCATCGTCATAGCTGCCGGCGGTGTGGCCGATCTGTACTTTCATGCCGCGATGGGCCAGCTTGCAGACCAGCTTCAGGTGGCCGTCCACTTCCGGGGCGATGGTGATGAGCTTGATCGGGGCCAGACCGTCCAGATAATCCACCTGCTCAAGCGACGCCGCGATGGCGAAGTCGGGCTGCGCGCCCAGCTTGCCGGGGTTGATGTAGGGCCCTTCCAGATGCACGCCCAACACGCGCGAATGGCCGGGCAGGCGCGCGTCGGTGGAGCTGCGGATGGCCTTCAACGCCACCTCCAGTTCGTCCAGCGGCGCGGTCATGGTGGTGGCCAGCAGACTCGTGGTGCCGTGACGTGCATGCAGGCGCGAGAGCACCTGCACCGCGTCGCCCCCTTCCATCACGTCGCGCCCGCCGCCGCCATGCACGTGCAAGTCGATGAAGCCGGGCAGGATGTAGTCGCCTTCATCGATGACGCGCGGCTGCTGCCGCAGCGGGCGGCCGTCGATGGAGCGGATGCGCTGGTCGAAGACCATGCTGCCATGGGTCCAGCCGTGGGGAGTGAGCACGTTGCCGTGCAATTGGGTCAGTGCATTCATGCCGGGGTCTCCTTGGGTTGCAGGGCGCGCCGCACCAGCAGCAGGGCCCCGTCCACCGCATCGGCTTGCGGCGGCACGATGCGGGCCTGCTGGCGGCGTTCCAGGTAGGGCTGCAAGGCGGCGGCCAGTCCGCCGCACAGCGCCAGCGGCAGGCACTGTGCGGGGTCGAGGGTATCGATCATGCGGCTGATCTCGGCGGCCGCCGCCTGCAGGATGTTGCGCGCGGCGACATCGTCATGGGCATGCGCTACCACCGGCCGCGCTGCACGGGCGAAGGCGGCCTGGTCCGCTTGCGCCAGCCAGTCCAGCAAGGTGGCGCGCTCATCGCGTGCCGGTTCGGCAGGCAGTTCGCTGCGGCACAGTTCCAGCACGGCGTCGGCCAGCGGCCCGCGATGGCTGCGCCCATCCAGCGCCAGCTGGGCATGGTGCAGGGCGCGCAGGCCCATCCAGCCGCCGCTGCCATCGTCGCCGCTGGGAAAACCCCAGCCATCGACCACGCGGCGGCTGCCATCCAGGTCCAGCGACAGGCCGATGGTGCCGGTGCCCACGGCGATGATGGCACCGGGCGCGCCGCCATGCGCACCGAGCAAGGTGGCCACGCCATCGTTGACGATTTCCAGCACGCCGAAGGCCGGTGCCTGTGCCCGAAAGTCGGCCGACCACTGCGCCACGTTCTCGCCCGCGATGCCGATGCCGACGGCGAGCGTCTCATCGGCGGGACGCTGGAGTCCGGCACCGGCAAAGGCGGCGTCGATGGTCTGGCCGATGACGCGCCACGCCTGCGCTGCGCCGATGCGCAATGCGGAACCCGGGCCGCTGGCCTGCGCCAGCACCTGCCCTTGCGGCGAGGTCAGCCGCACCAGGGTCTTGGTGCCGCCGCCATCGATGCCCAGCAGATAGGCAATAGCGTCCATGCTTCAGTCCTCTGCGAGGCGACGCGCTGCCTGCAGGTTGCCGGGATTGCGCCGGCGCAGCGCCTGCCCTTGTGCATCGAAGAGATGGAAGGCGTGGCTTTGTACGGAGAGCGCGATCAGCTCGCCGATGTGCACGCTGCGATTGCCGTCACCGCGCACCACGATGTCGTGGCCGCCTTCCAGCGTCACGTAGAGGAAGTTGGCTTCGCCCAGGTGTTCCACCAGGTTGACCACGCCGCGCAGCGGCTGGCCGTCGCCCAGCCCTTCGCGGATTTGTTCGGCGCGCAGGCCCAGCGTGACCGCTGCACCCGGCGAGACACCCTGCGGGTCGACATCGGCCAGCAGCCGCAGTCCGCCGGCGATCTCGACCTGCACGCCGCTGTCGTCGCAGCGCGTGACCACGCCGGGGAAGAAATTCATTTTCGGTGAACCGATGAAGCCGGCCACGAACAGGTTCTGCGGCTGCTGGTACAGCTCCAGGGGCGTGCCGGCCTGCTGGATGCGGCCCTCGTGCATGACCACGATCTTGTCGCCCAGGGTCATGGCCTCGACCTGGTCGTGCGTCACGTAGACGATGGTGGCCGCCAGTTGCCGGTGCAGCTTGGCGATCTCCAGCCGGGTCTGCACGCGCAGCGCGGCATCGAGATTGGACAGCGGCTCGTCGAACAGGAACAGGCGCGGCTGGCGCACGATGGCGCGGCCGATGGCCACGCGCTGGCGCTGGCCGCCCGAGAGTTCGCGCGGCAGGCGCTGCAGCAGGTGATCGATCTTGAGGATGGAGGCCGCATGGCGGATGCGCGCATCGATGTCGCTCTTGCTGCTGCCGGCGACCTTGAGGCCGAAGGCCATGTTCTTGTACACGTTCATGTGCGGATACAGCGCATAGCTCTGGAACACCATGGCGATACCGCGTTCGGCCGGCGGCAGGTGGTTGACCACCTCGCCGCCGATGGCCAGTTCACCGCCGCTGATCTCTTCCAGCCCGCACAGCATGCGCAGCAGGGTCGACTTGCCGCAGCCGGAAGGCCCGACCAGTACGCAGAATTCGCCATCGCGGATATCCAGGTTGAGCCCGGCCAGCACATCGGCGCGGCCATCGTAAGTCTTGCGCAATTGCTTGATGTTGACGTGTGCCATGAAGTCTCCTTTGAATTATTTGACCGCGCCTGAGGTGAGGCCACGAATGAGCTGGCGCGAAAAGGCCATGTACAGGATCAGCACCGGGATGACCGCCATCGACAGCGCCGCCAGCACCGAATTCCAGTCGGTGGCGTATTGCCCGATGAACTGCTGCACGCCCAGCGTGACGGTGCGGGTGTCTTCGCCGGGCGCCAGGATGAGCGGGAACCACAGGTCGTTCCAGGCCGGGATCATGGTGAACACGGCCACGGTGGCAATGGCCGGACGCAGCAGCGGCAGGATCACGCGGAAGAAAATGCTCAGTTCGCCCACGCCATCGCAGCGCGCCGCGTCCTTCAGCTCGCCCGGAATCTGGCGCATGAATTCGGACAGGATCATCACCGCCAGCGGCAGCCCTTGCGCCGTGTAGACCAGCACCAGTGCGGTACGCGTATTGATGAGGTCCAGCGCCACCACCAGCTGCAGGATCGAGACCGTGCCCAGCCGGATCGGGATCATGATGCCGATGGCGATGAAGAAGTTCAGCGCACGGTTGCCGAAGAAGCGGTACTCGGTCAGCGCCCAGGCCGCCATCGCGCCGAAGAGCAGGATCAGCAGCAGGGCGGCGAGGGTGACGGCCAGGCTGTTGCCGAAGTAGAGCAGGAAGTGAGTGCCCGCCAGCACCTTCTGGAAACCGGCGAAGGTCAGCGTCTCGGCTGTGGGCAGGGCCATCGGGCCTTCGAAGATGGCATTGCGGGTCTTGACCGAATTGATGAGGATGAGCGCAATCGGAAACAGCGCGATCACCGCATACAGGCACAGCACCGCATGCACCCAGAGATGGCCGGCGGAGCCGAAGCTGCGTTGGATCAGCGAGGGTTTGCGCATGGTGGTCGGGATAGTTGCAGAAGTGGAAGAAGTGCCGACGGAGGAGGAAAGCTGCATGCCGTTCTCCTTGCCGTCACAGGGCGTAGCGCGTCAGCCGACGCTGCACCATCACGAAATAGGCCCCCACGCCCGCCAGGATCACCAGGAACATCAGGGTCGCCACCGCCGCGCCCATGGTCGGGCTGCCGATCTGCGCCTGGTAGCCGAAGAAAGTGCGATAGAAATAGGTACCCAGCAGGTCGGAGGCGTAGTTGGGACCGGCCAGCGCGCCCTTGACCGAATAGATCAGGTCGAAGGCATTGAAGTTGGCCACGAAGGTGAGGATGGTCACCAGCCCCAGGGTCGGGTAGATCAGCGGTAGCTTGATCTGCCAGAAGATGCGCAGCCCGCTGGCGCCCTCGGCATGTGCCGCTTCCAGCACTTCTTCGGGCACTGCCAGCAGGGCGGCATAGATCAGCATCATGGGAATGCCCACGTACTGCCACACCGAGATCAGCGACAGCGTCAGCAGTGCGGTCGATTCCTGCCCCAGCCAGGGCGCGAACCAGTCGGCCAGGCCGACCAGGCCCAGCAGTTTCTCGCCCACGCCCCAGAGCGGCGAGAGGATCAGTTGCCAGATGAAACCGATGATCACCACCGACAGCAGCGTGGGCAGGAAGATCAGCGTGCGGTAGGTGCGTGCACCGCGCAGTCCCTTGAGGCTGAACAGCGAGGCCAGCAAGAGGCCGATGGGATTCTGCAGGGCCATGTGGATGCAGAAGAACTTGACGTTGTTCCACATCGCATTCCAGAAGGCGGCCGACCAGTCGGGATCGAACAGGATGGTGCGGTAGTTGTCCAGGCCCACGAAGCTGCGCACGCCTGCATCATTGGCGGTGTAGAAACCGAGGCGCAGGGTATCGAGCAGGGGCAGGGCGCTGAAGAGTGCGTAGATCAGCACGGCGGGTGCAAGCAGCACCGCCAGTTGCCAGGCGCGGATGGTTTTCACGGGGGTCTCCTGTTCCTGATGGGGGAGGGAGCAGACCTCTTGGCGGGTCCTTGGCTCCGGGGTAGTGCGTTGCTTGGTCAGTCCCTCAGGTCATTGTTGCGGCTTGTACCATTTGGCAAAGCCGGCCTGGATCTTGGCCGCCGCATCCTGCGGACTCATCTTGCCGTTGAGCACCTGGGCGTTGACGTTCCACATCTCGTTTTCCATGCTGGGCGTGCCACGGTTGAGGATCTGCGAATTGACGCGGATGGTGGAGGCGCAGTTCTTGCGCCAGCCCATCATCTGCTTGGCAATCGGATCCTTCACCGAGATCAGGTGGTTCGACAGCGAGAAGAAACCGGTGACCTTGTTGGTGTAGAGATCGGCAAACTCCTGCGAGCCCAGCCAGGCCAGGAACTTGTAGGCGTCATCCTTGTTCTTGGACTTCTTGTTGATGCCCATGCCGATGTCGTTGTGGTCCGAGATATAGCAGGCATCGCCATTCTTGGGGACCGGCGGCGGGAAGGCGGCAAAGTCCATCTTGCCGTTGAAGTAGGCGATGTCCCAGGAACCGGCCGGATAGACCGCGCCCTTGCCGAGCGCGAACATGTTCTGGCTGTCGCTGTAGGTCTGGGCCGATGCGCCCTTGGGCAGGTACTTGCCGAGCTTGGCTTCGTATTCCCAGGCGGCCACGAATTGCGGATCGGTGAACTTGGCTTTGCCGGCGATGAGCGCCTTGCGGCCTTCTTCACCCTTCCAGTAATTGGGGCCGATGCTGGTGAAGAGCACCTGGTGCGATTCCCACTGTTCGGAAGTGCCCATCGCCAGGGGCGCGTACTTGCCGTTGGCCTTGACGGTATCGAGCAGCTTGAAGAATTCTGCCTCCGTCTTGGGCGGCTCCAGGTTCAGTTCCTTGAAGATCTTGGTGTTGTAGAAGAAGCCGTGGATCACCGAGGCCATCGGCATGCAGAAGGTGTCCTTGCCGTCATCGGTCTGCCAGGCGGCCTTGGCCGCAGGCGCGAAGAATTCCATGCCGGGCTTGCCATCCAGCTTTTCCAGGTGGCCCTTGTTGTAGAGCGAGAGCGAGACGTCGAAGGGGCGGCAGGCCACCAGGTCACCGGCGGTGCCACCGGCCATGCGGGCGGCCAGGCTGGAATCGTATTCGGTCGGGGCGGTCGGCGAGAACTTGACGGTAATGCCCGGATTGCTGCGCTGGAAGGCCGGGATCAGCACCTCCTGCCACAGCGGCAGGTCATCCACGCGCCAGCTTTCGATGGTCAGCGTGCCTGCCTGGCCAGGGGCGGCGGCCAGGCCCGTCAGGCCGAAGGCCAGGGCACAGGCGGCCAGCAGGCGACGGCGCGGGAAGGACGGCAACGATGGGATGAGGGAAAAACGACCAGCCTTTTGTTCGGTCTGCATCTTGGGTCTCCTTGGTTTTTGTGGGGATCGCAGCAGCCCTGCGCCACGAAACGCCGTGACAGTAGCAGCGGCCAGCATGTGATGCGAGCCCGGGCAGCGGCTGGCGGGAGAGTGCCGCAAGTGTTTGATTCAAAACGAAATTAAGTCGATTCGCCGCGCCTTGCGCATTACATATCCTTACAGGCCCTGCAGCATGGCGCGGGTGGGTTCACCTAGGCGGCAAGAGGGGAATGGGGCGCAGCATCGGATCGCGCCTGTGGATAAGATAAGCAGAACCAGTCTTACATTTATTAACAAGAGCTAAACCGAGTTCATCGTTTTCAAGATGCGTGCGGTGGCGGCTCACTGCTGCACAAATTGCACAATGGCAGTCACCCGGCTATAGTCTCTTCCGGTTTGGAGACAGCACCCCCCATGATAAAAACGAAACGGCCCGCGAATGCACGCGTCGGCCCGGCCCGCTTCGGGCTGGCCGTGCTGTGCCTGCTCGCGCTGGCGCTGGGGCTGGCTGCCTTGCCTGCCCATGCGCAGGTGCCTGCAGCGGGGCCGTCCCCGGCCACCGGCAATGCCCTGCAGGTGCTGCACTGGTGGACTTCGGCCAGCGAGCGCCAGGCCATCAACGTGGTGGTCAATCAACTGGCCAAACAGGATATCCAATGGCGCGACGTGGCCATCCCCGGCGGCGCCGGCATGGGCGCCGCCAAGGTATTGAAGAGCATGGTGCTGGCCAATCGTGCCCCGGAAGTGACGCAGTTGAATGGCGTGGTCTTCGGCGAGTGGGCTGACCTTGGGCTCTTGCTGGAGCTGGACAACGTGGCCGTGCAGGGCAACTGGGAAAAGCAGATGTTCCCCACCGTCTGGTCCCTGCTCAACAACCACGGCCACGTGGTGGCCGCGCCGCTGGGCATCCACCGCATCAACTCGCTGTTCTACAACACGGCCATCTTCAAGCGCTACAACCTCGCGCCGCCCAAGACCTGGGACGACTTCGACCAGATCGTCAAGAAGCTGCAGGGCACCGGCATCGTGCCGCTGGCGCAGAGTGCCGAGGCCTGGCAACTGGCCACGCTGTTCGAGAACATCGCGCTGGCCGAGAGCGGCCCCGCCTATTACCGCCGCCTGTTCGTGGAAATGAGCCCGGCCGCCTATCTCGATGCGCGCATGCTGCATATCCTCAAGCGCCTGCGCAGCCTGGCCTCCGCCATGCCGCAGCCGGTGCGCGAGCGGCCCTGGACGGAAGTGGCGCGCAGCATGGTCAGCGGCGAGGCCGCCATGCTCATCATGGGGGACTGGGCCAAGGGCGAGCTCAATGCCTGGGGCATGGAAGTGGACCAGCAGTTCGGCTGTGCACCGGCGCCGGGTACGGGCGACTTCCACCTCTACAGTACCGACACCCTGGCCATGTTCGCCGGCAACTATGCGCACCAGCCCATGCAGGAAACGCTGGCGCGGCTGACCATGTCGCCGGCCGTGCAGTCCGAATACAATAGGATCAAGGGTTCGATTCCCGTGCTGCGCGCGGCCGATCCGCACATGGACCGCTGTGCGCGCGACTCCTGGCGCGCCTTCAGCAAGGGGCCGGCCTGGCAGGCGCCCAGCCTGGTGCACCGCATGGCCACTGACGATACGACCAAGGATGCCATCGTGGCCGAGGTGCAGCGCTTCTTCCTCGACCGCAACCTGAGCGAAGAACAGACCCAGAAACGGCTTGCAGCGATTGCGCGTACACTCGCCCGCAATCGTAACGATTAAGAATTTCGGAGATGGAGCAGCAACATGACGCGCAAGATATTGATCGTCGACGATGACCAGAAGACCCGCACCCTGTTGAAGGCCTATCTGGAAAAGAACCAGTACGAAGTGCGCCTGGCCCATGATGGCGCGGCCTTCCTGACCGAGTTCCAGCGCTTTGCCGATGAGCTCTCGCTGGTGATCCTGGATGTGATGCTGCCGGACACCGACGGCTTTGCCCTGTGCAAGGCGGTGCGCCGCAAATCCAACGTGCCGGTCATCATGCTCACCGCCAGCTCGGATGAGACCGACCGCGTGGTCGGACTGGAACTGGGTGCGGACGACTACATCGCCAAGCCCTACAGCCCGCGCGAACTGCTGGCACGCATCAAGGCCATCCACCGCCGCATCGGCATCGACAACAGTGCGGCCCCGCGCTACTACCGCTTCGCCGGCTTCTCGCTCGATACCGTGGAACGCACCCTCACCGACAGCGCCGGCGAAGTCGTGCCCCTGACCGGCATGGATTATCAATTGCTGAAGTATTTCGTCGAACATCCGGGCGACGTGCTCGATCGCAACGTGCTCTGTGAAGAAACCCGCGGACGCGATGCCGGCCCGCTGGACCGCTCGCTGGATGTGCAGATCAGCAAGCTGCGCCTGCGCTTGAACGATGGCGGCCGCCAGCCGCACCTGATCAAGACCGTGCGCGGTGCCGGCTATGTCTTCTCGGCCGACGTCAGTGCCGCAGCCGCCTGAGAGCCTGGCGGCGGAGACGGCAGCGCTGGCTGTCCCCGCTGCCGCCGCGCGTCCTCCCAGCCTGCGCCGCCGCCTGGCTGCGCTGCTGGACTGGATGCTGCCGGATTCCCTGCTGGGCCGCCTGTCGGTGGTGATGATCTTTGGCGTGCTGGTCACGCAGGTGGCCGGTGGCCTGATCTGGGCCGTGCAGCTGCGCAGCAAGTCCGAGGCCGAGACCCGTACCGCCGCCCAGCACCTGGCCCATAGCGCCGCTTCGGCGATCCGCTACTTCATGACCCTGCCGCCCAACTACCGTCCGCTGATGATCCAGCAGCTGCGCGAGATGGGTGGCACGCGCTTCTTCATCAACGCCAACAGCAGCGCGGTGCCGGTCAAGTCGATAGGCGACAGTCGCCTGGCCAACCTGGCCATCGATGTCGCCGCCCAGACCCTGCGCGAAGACCTGCCCTTTCTGCCCGAAGCGCGGCTGGCCTTCGCCTGGCCTGATGGCCTGCCGGTAGCCAGCGATGGCCTCACCGTCAACGACCTGCCCGACAACTGGGTGCAGCACATCCTGCTGACCAAGCCCAACTCGGCCCCGGTACTGGTGATCCAGATGCAGGTCGAAAGCGGCCGCTGGATCTACCTGGCCGCGCTCATGCCCAACCCGTATTTCCTCGACAGCGACAATCCGTTGTGGCTGGACCGGCTGGTGCTGCAGGGTTTGTCACTGGCCGCGATCCTGCTGCTGACCATCCTCGTGGTACGCTGGACCACCCGTCCGCTGGCCGCGCTGGCCGATGCCGCCGAAGCCTTTGGCAAGGGCGAGACCGTGCCCAGCCTGCCCGAGACCGGCAGCCGCGAATACGTCAAGACCGCACGCGCCTTCTCCGGCATGCGCGAGCGCATCAAGCGCTATCTGGAAGACCGCGAGCGCCTGTTCGTCTCCATCTCGCATGACCTGCGCACGCCCATCACACGCCTCAAGCTGCGCACCGAACTGATGGATGACGACGCCATGCGCACCGATTTCCACGATGATCTCGATGAGCTGGACATGATGGTCAAGGGCGCGCTGCAATCGGTGAAGGACAGCGACATCCACGAGAACCGCACCGAGGTGCGCCTCGATGCGCTGGTGCTGCGCATGATCCGCGATGCCCGCCTGGCCGGCCACGAGATCGCCTTCACGCCCTCCGGCATCAACGTCATGGCCAAGCCGCTGGCGCTGAAGCGCGCCATCGGCAACCTGTTCGACAATGCCCTGTATTACGGCCAGAAGGTCGAGATCAGCATCCGGCCCTCGGCCGGTGTCGGTGGCGACCTGGTGGAAATCGAGATCCGCGACCACGGCCCCGGCGTGCCGGAAGACGCCATGGGCACGCTGTTCCAGCCCTACGTGCGGCTGGAACACGGACGCGCCCAGAACAGCGGCGGCATGGGCCTGGGTCTGGGCATCTCGCGCAACATCGTGCAGGCCCATGGCGGCGAACTGCTCTTGCGCAATCATCCGGAAGGCGGCCTGATCGCCACCATCATCCTGCCGGCACGCTGAAGATCCGTCGGGAACGGGCCTGGCGATTCATCTGTCAGACAGATCAATCGCATCAAAATTTTGCATTTAATGAATAAGTGAGAGAAGCGTAGACTTCAGCACACCACCCAGGAAGTGGCAGTTCAGGCAGTTCCCCCTCGATTCTTCCCGCAGAACATTTCTCCAAGGAGACCCATGAGCTATATCGCCGAATCCTCCCGCTACGATGGCCGCATGCCCTACCGCCGTACCGGCCGCAGCGGCCTGCTGCTGCCCGCCGTCTCGCTGGGCCTGTGGCAGAACTTCGGTGGCGTCGACAACTTCGAAACCGGCCGCGCCGTGCTGCGCCGCGCCTTCGACCGTGGCGTCACCCACTTCGACCTGGCCAACAACTACGGTCCCCCGGCCGGTTCCGCCGAGGAAAACTTCGGCCGCTGGATGGCCAAGGATTTCCTGCCCTACCGTGATGAGCTGGTCATCTCCAGCAAGGCCGGCTGGCAGATGTGGCCCGGTCCCTATGGCGGTCCCAGCGGTGCGCGCAAGCACCTCATCGCCAGCTGCGAACAGAGCTTGAAGCGCATGGGCCTGGACTACGTCGACATCTTCTATTCGCACCGCGTCGATGCCGACACCCCGCTGGAAGAGACCATGGGCGCGCTGGCACAGCTGCATCGCCAGGGCAAGGCGCTCTACGTCGGCATCTCGTCCTATTCGCCCGAGCTGACCCGCAAGGCAGCGGCCATCCTCAAGAGCGAAGGCGTGCCGCTGCTGATCCACCAGCCCAACTATTCCATGCTCAACCGCACGATTGAAAGCGGCCTGCTGCCGGCGCTGGAAGAACTGGGCGTGGGCTGCATCGGCTTCTCGCCGCTGGCGCAAGGCCTGCTGACCAGCAAGTACCTGGGTGGCGTGCCGGAAGGCGCCCGCGTGACGCGTGCGCCGTCGCTGCCGCAGCGCATGCTGTCGGAAGACAACCTGGCGCGCATCCGTGCCCTGAACGACATCGCCGCCAAGCGCGGCCAGACCCTGGCGCAGATGGCCATCGCCTGGGTGCTGCGCGATGCGCGCGTCACGTCTGCACTGATCGGTGCGCGCACCGTCGAGCAGCTCGACGATTCGCTGGATGCGGTCAAGAAGCTGGACTTCACGCAGGAGGAACTGGCCAGCATCGACAAGCATGCGACTGATGGCGATGTGGATCTGTGGAAGGTGTCGTCGTCGATTACCTGACGCCGATTGGCACGTGCATCAACGAAGAGCCTGTCCCGTTTGCGCGGGACAGGCTTTTTTCATGATCGTTCGCCGGGCTCGGCGTCTTCCGCGCGTTCCGGGCGCGACCACATCCAGGCCGCACCCAGGGCCATGCCCAGCGTGGCCAGCACGATCACCCAATGACGCTTGACGGTGAAGAGCATGATGACCAGGCACAGGCTCATCATGAGGGAAGCGCTGATCTTGGCGCGCCGCGCCACCACGCGGCCGTGGCGCCAGTTGTGGATCATCGGGCCGAACAGGCGATGCTGTTCCAGCCAGCGCTGCAGGCGCGGTGAACCCTTGCCGGCGGCCCAGGCGGAGAGCAGCACGAATTCGGTGGTCGGCAGGCCGGGAATGAAGATGGCCACGATGCCGATACCGAGGCTGGCATAGGCCAGCAGCAGCCACAGCCAGCGCGTGCGGCGCGGGGCCAGCTGGCTGGACGGCAGCGGCAGGGGCGGTTGGGACGGACTGTCCGCCATGGCCTCAGTCCAGCGCGAAGTGCCGTTTCAACAGCACGCCAAAACGTTCGAAGGCCGCAGCGGCACCGGCCACCACCGCATCCTGTTCCTGCGCCGAGAGGCCGGGCGCATCAAGGAAGCTGACGAAGCGCCGCCAGACCACCGCCCGTCCTTCCGGGTAAGCCGCCAGGTTGCGCGCGCCAAAGCTTTCGCTCAGGCCCAGCTTGTCCTTGACCTCCTTGAGCAGGAAGGCCGCGCCCAGCGTCGAACCTTCGGAGACGTAGAGCCAGCCCAGCGCTTCAGGCATGGCCACGTTGCCGGTGGCGATGACGGCCTCACCCGGCGCGGCCTGCAGATCGGCCAGGTCGGCCAGTGCAGCGGCTTCGCGGCCGCGTACCTGCAGGTCAGGCACGGCGGCCTGGATGGCCGGATCGTCGAACAGATGTTCGACATCGCGCTGGAAGTGATACTGCGCCGCCACGAAGCGCACGTACTGCGCGCGGCTGGCGAAGGGTTGCGCCTGTTCCATCAGGGCGTGCATCTGCTCATGCAGCGTGGCCGTTTCATTCTTGAGACGGGCCGAAAGCAGGGCGGGAGCGGTAGAGAGAGGATTCATCATGGTCGGGACGGGTCATCATGTTGCCGCCCGGGAGATCCGGCGGGCCGATCATGTCGATGGCCCTGGGGCGGCGCGGCTGGCAGACCCGGCCTGCGGGAGGACGGAAGAGGCTGACTGCGTCGGCCATTTTAACGCAAACGGCCAGACCCGCTTGCGCGCGGGGCCGGCCGTGGGGGGTGTCAGCGCTTTCGTCATTCTGACGAGGCGGGCACGTCAGAATGACGAAGGTGGCGCTACATCTTGAAGCCGCCGACCAGCACCGACAGCCGGTGCGCCTCATCCTGCAAGGACTTGGCAGCGGCCGCCGCCTGTTCGACCAGCGCTGCATTCTGTTGCGTGCCTTCGTCGATATGCGTGATGGCCAGGTTCACTTCCTGGATGCCGCCATTCTGTTCGCTGCTGGCATGGGCGATTTCGCTGACGATCACGCTGACGTCACGGATGCTGGCCACGATCTGTTCCATGGTCTGCCCGGCCTGGGCCACCAGCACCCCGCCATCGGCCACCTTGGAGACCGAGTTGTCGATGAGCTGCTTGATCTCCTTGGCGGCCTGGGCGCTGCGCTGGGCCAGCGAACGCACTTCGGAAGCCACCACCGCGAAGCCGCGTCCCTGCTCACCGGCGCGGGCCGCTTCCACTGCCGCGTTCAGGGCCAGGATGTTGGTCTGGAAGGCGATACCATCGATCACGCTGATGATGTCGACGATGCGTTGCGAGGAGCTGTTGATGGCATCCATGGTCTGCACCACCTGACCCACGACGTCGCCGCCGTGGCTGGCGACTTCCGAAGCGGAACCGGCCAGTTCATCGGCTTGAATCGCATTGGCGGCATTCTGCTTCACGGTCGAGGTCAGCTCTTCCATGGCCGAGGCGGTTTCTTCCAGTGCACCCGCTTGCTGCTCGGTACGCGAAGACAGATTGAGGTTGCCGGCCGCGATCTCGCTGGCGGCGGTGTTGATTTCTTCGGTCCCGGCACGCACGCTGGAGACCACTTCCGACAGGCCCATGCTGATACCGTTGAAGGCGCCCATCAGGCGGCCGATCTCATCGCTGCTGTGCACGTGCAGGCGGGTGGTGAGGTCGCCACCGGCGATGCGGTCGGCGGCATTGCACACCGCATCCAGCGGACGGGTGATCATGCGGTTGATCATCACCGTCAGGATCGCGCCGAGCACCGCCAGGAACAGCAGGCCCAGGCCAATGTAGAGATTGCGCATCGAGTTGACTTCGCGGGTGATCTCATCGACCGCCGCTTCACCGACGATGACCCAGTTCCACGGGGCATAGTGAGTGAAGACGGCGATCTTCTGGCGGCCATCGCTGCCGGTGTAGCGCAGCTGGCCTTCCTTCTGCTGCACCAGGGTCTTGATGTAGGTGTTGCCGCCGGCATCCTTGGCCTCGATCAGGTTGCCGCCTTCTTCCTTGCCCTCGCGCGGGGCACCGGCAATCATCACGCCCTGGTCCTTGCCTTCGCGGCCATTGAGCGCATAGAAGTTGCCGGTCTCGGCGATCTTGAGCGACTTGATCTGGTCCTTCAGCGCCTTCACGTCGGCCGAGATGTCGATGCCCACGAAGAGCGCGGCGATGATCTGGCCGGCGTCATTCTTGAAGGGCACGTACTTGGTGATGTACTGCTTGCCGAACAGGGTGGCCACGCCGCTGTAGGTCTTGTCGGACTTCAGGGCGGCATAGCCGGGATGGGCGCGGTCAAGCAGGGTGCCGACGGCGCGTTCGCCGTTTTCTTTCTTGACGGAAGTTGACACGCGCACGAAGTCATCGCCGGTCTTGGCGAAGATGGTGGCGGTCACGCCGGTGTGGGCGGTGAAGCGGTCGGGGATGGAGAAATCCAGGTTCAGTTCGCGGCCATCGTTGGACAGCACCGGCGTGGCGCGGTCGCCGATCTGCACGGTGCGGCTTTCGTCCAGGGTCAGCTTGCCGAATTCCTTGTCGAACATGGTGGAGAAGCGGTCCACCTGGCTGTTCACCGAGCGGTCGAAGATGCCCACCATATTGGCCACGCCGCGCGCGTCGTTGCCCATCTGTTCGATGGAGCGCGATTCCACCATGCGTGAAGCGGAGTAAGTGATCAGCATCAGTGCGATCACGAAGACGATGCCCACCAGGGCTACCGTCATGGCAGTCAGTTTTGCACCGACGGAGCGGTGGAAAAGGGATGCGCCGCGCGCATCAGACATTGCATTAGCCATGGCTGTTGTTGTTCTTGAAGTCAAAGGGTGTGGAAAAGCAAATACCGAACCAAAACCATCCGAGGACCGATGGCGATCGCTGACAACGCGCTCATCTCGCCATCGTTTGCCCTCCTTCTTTCCGTCTTCCGGAAGGTCCTGCAACACAGTGCCTGCGTACCGATGACAGCTTGGCCGGAGGAGCGGCATGCTGCATCGGATTGCCGAAACGGCAATGCAACGCGGTCACTCACGTCAGGGGCCTTCCTTGCAGGGAGGCCCAACGTTCATGCTGAAATCACGGTACTTGCGGGGAAGCGAGTCAGTATATCGTCAGCATTTTGCGCTGCATCGAAATACTTCGAATGTTTGCGCCCACATGTAACTGTGCTGTTGTTTTTCCGGCGAGAAAGTGCCTTTTTTGCATGGAACTTTCGATTGTTCTTGCCTGCTTGTATTTCCTTCTCTCCAAGTTCAGCCGCGCGGTCCTGTCGCCCCCGGTGGAGCGGCATTCTCGCCACGGTAATCCCGCACCCAGCTTTCCAGCTGATCGGCCGACATCGGCCGCGAAAAATAATAGCCCTGCGCCACGTCACAGCCCTGGCTGATCAGCAGCCGGTACTGGTCGGCATCTTCCACACCTTCGGCCACCACGGTCAATTTGAGGCTTTCGCCGATGCGGATGACGGCGTTGGTGAGGGCACTCACCGCTTCGTCCTTGGCCATGTCGCGCACGAAGCTCTGGTCCAGCTTGAGTTCGGAGACCGGCAGCTTGCGCAGGTAGCCGAGGCTGGAATAACCGGTGCCGAAGTCATCCATGGCCAGCGGAATGCCCAGCGCATGCACGGCGGCGATGGTCTGGTTGGTGCTGGGGTTGGTATCCATCAGCACGGTCTCGGTGATTTCCAGCGTGAGGTCGGTCGGTGCCAGGCTGTAGCGGCGCAGCAGGCCGGTGAGAAATTGCGGCAGGTCGAGATCGTGGAAATTGGTGGCCGACAGGTTCACCGAAACCGACGGCACCTGGATCCCGCGCCGCCGCCAGTCAGCCAGCTGGAAGCAGGCCTCTTCCAGCGCCCACTTGCCCAGCTCGCCGATCAGGCCGCATTCCTCGGCAATCGGGATGAAGCGGCCCGGCGAGATCTGCCCCAATTGCGGATCGTACCAGCGGGCCAGCGCTTCCACGCCGTGCAGGCTGAGGTCGTGCAGGTTGATCTGCGGCTGGAAGTGCAGTTCGAAGCTGCCGCCGCGCAAGGCATCACGCAGCGCGCCTTCCAGCACCAGGCGTTCCTGGGCGAGGCTGTTCATCTCCTCGCTGAAGAAGCTGAAACGTCCCCGGTTCACGGCCTTGGCCTGGTACATGGCGATGTCGGCGCGATGCAGCAGGGTCTCGATGTCGTGGCCGTTGTCGGGGAAGATCGCCACCCCGATGCTGGCCGAGGGATTGAGCGGCGTGCCGTTGATGTGGCAGGGCATGGCCAGCCGTTCCTGGATGCGCTTGACCACTTCGGTCAGGTGGTCGGTGTCGTATTGGGTCAGCACCACCACGAACTCGTCGCCGGAAAGACGGCCGACGATGTCCGAGCGGCGCGCCTGTGATTGCAGCCGCGTGGCCACCGTGCGCAGCAGTTCATCGCCGGCCTGGTGGCCCAGCGAATCGTTGACCTGCTTGAAGCGATCAAGATCGATGAACATCACCGCCACCATACTGCGGTTGCGCTCGGCTGCCGCGATCGCTTGCCCGGCCTGTACCAGCAGCAGGCTGCGGTTGGGCAGCCCGGTCAGCGAATCATAGAAAGCCAGCTGGTGGATGCGCGCCCGCGAGGCTTCGCGTTCAATGGCCAGCGCGCACAGGTGCAGGCCGGCATCCACCAGCAGGTGGTGGAAGGCGCTCGGCGCGCGCGGCTGGCGATAGTAGAAACCGAAGGTGCCGATGACCTTGCCATCGGCCGACTTGATCGGGGTTGACCAGCAGGCCTGCAGGCCGTGGCTCAAGGCGATTTCCTTGTAGTCGGCCCAGTGCGGATCGGTGGCGATCTCTTCCGAGACCACGCTCTGGCCGGTATAGGCGGCGCTGCCGCAGGAGCCCACCAGCGGACCGATCTGGATGCCCTCGATGGCGCGTGTGTAGGCTTCCGGCAGGCTGGGCGCGGCCAGGGTATGCAGGCGGCCGTGTTCATCCACGCGCAGCACCGAGGCGATCACCTCGGGCGCGACGCGCTCGACTTCCTCGCACAGCAGGTTCATCTGCTCGGCCAGCGAGGAATCGCGGGCCATGGCGTTGAGCACGCGGTACTGCAGGACTTCATGGACCTTGGTATTGGTGATGTCGGTCATCACGCAGACCGCATTGATGAGCTTGCCCTGCACGTCGAGGATGGGATTGACCACCGCCGAAATCCAGACCGGCTGTTCGTGCAGGTCGTGGATCAGTTCCTCGGTGTGGAAGCTGTGTCCCTGCAGCAGCTCGCCATGGCAGCGCTCGATCGACTTGACGAACGTCGGGTGACTGGCAAACAGCTCGCGTGGCAGCTTGCCGATGGTCTGCTGGCTCTGGAAGCCCAGCATGCGGGTGAACCCGGTGTTATGAAAGACGATGCGGTTCTGCTCGTCGGTGATGAGCACGGCATTGTCGGTTTCGTTGATGCCCAGCGAGAGCAGGTGCAGGTGTTCACGGTCGCTCTTTTCGCGGGTGACGCGGTAGGTGACGTCGTTGCCGATGCAGATCACGCGCTCGGTCTTGCCCTGGGGATCGAGCAGGGGCGAGTAGGTGGCTTCCCACCAGATCGTGCGGCCGCTGCGCGTGCGGCGCGGGAAACGGCCGGAGAAGAAGCGGCCACTGCAGACATCGCGCCAGAAGATCGCATATTCCTCGCTGTCGGCATAGCCGGGCGGACACAGCACGCTGTGCGGCTGGCCGATCAGGTCGTCGGCCAGGTATTCCATGGTTTTGAGGTAGTTGCGGTTGGCCGCCAGGATCATGCCCTGGGGCGAGAGTTCGACCACGCCCAGCGAGCGGTTCAGGGCGCTGAGCACATTGTTGCTGTGATGCGAATCGTCGATGTGCGAACTGATGTCGGCCGCCACCGAGATCACCTTGCGCAGCTGGCCGCTGCCATCCAGGATCGGACTGCACAGGGCTTCCAGCCAGACGATGGTGCCGTCGATTCTGCGCCGCTGCAGCGTACCGGCGATCACCTCGCCCTGGCGCAGGTGCTGCCAGAAGCGCTGGTAGTCCTCGGTCTCGACAGAGAGCGGGTCACACAGCATGCGGTGATGCTGGCCCACCACTTCATGCCGCTGGTAGCCCAGCATGCCGAGGAATTTGTCATTGGCATCGAGGATGCTGCCATCGGCAGCGAATTCGAGAATGGCCATGGAACGCCAGAGCGCGCCCAGCAGCGCCTCGCGTTCCTCCTCGCGCAGGCGCTGGTGATCTCCCTGCGGCTGCGACGGATGATCGAACTGGCCCACGAATGACTCCTGGCTCCCCATACAGCGCCCCCTCTGGCCGGTATTGACGCCCGTGCGTCTTGCCTCATGCAGTGCGGAGTTGCGATTGCCCGGGTTCCCCGTTTTCCCCCGGTGGCTTCCATTTGCCCGCCCGTCAGCGCCGTCCCGTCTGCCTTGCCGCCAGCGACCGCGCCGCGGAAAGGCGCAGAACATGCTTGATGATGCATATTTGCCTCATCAAAACTGAACGAACCTGACATTGATCATATGCCAAATCCTTCCGGTTGTGCGTGCGGGCGGCGGCCTTGGCGGGCCGCCACACAACGCGCTGCGATCTTGTGTGAGGATCTTCTTGCGGCAAGTTTCCTCAAGGATTTTATCGGCCGGTATCCGGGCTTCTTGAGTTGCGGCGGGGTGAGTGTTGTATGATGCCTGCGCAGGTGCGCGAGATCGCTTTGCCTGTGCGATAGGTCCCGACGGAGTTGCTGAAGGGAAATATCCGGCCGCGCGGCGATGGGGAGCCCCGGCCTTGATGAATCATCAAAGATTGGGCTTTATGGATTATCTGCAGTGGCTGGACGTGCTGGTGCACGTGGACAAATATCTGGGCGTCCTGATCGAGCAGTACGGCCCGCTCATTTATGCGGTGTTGTTCCTGATTGTCTTCTGTGAAACCGGACTGGTGGTCCTGCCCTTCCTGCCGGGGGATTCGCTGCTGTTCATCGCCGGTACTTTCTGTGCGCTGGGGGCCATGGACATCTGGCTGCTGATGGGCCTGTTGATCGCCGCCGCGGTGGCCGGCAACACGCTCAATTACTGGATCGGCGGCTGGGTCGGACAACGCGTCTATACCCACAACTACCGCTGGCTCAACCCCGACGCCCTGCGCAAGACCCACAGCTTCTATGAAAAACACGGTGGCAAGACCATCGTGATCGCCCGTTTTACCCCCATCGTGCGCACCTTTGCGCCCTTCATCGCCGGCGTCTCGGCCATGAGCTTTGCGCGCTTCCAACTGTTCAACGTGCTGGGTGCCTTCCTGTGGGTGGTCAGCCTGGTGGTGCTCGGCTACTTGTTCGGCAATATTCCGGTGGTGCGGGAGAACCTCAATACGCTGGTGCTCATCGGCATCGTCGGTGCCATCGTTCCCATCGTGCTGGGGGCGCTGTGGCAGCTGTGGCGCAAATTGCGCGGCAAGCGCAAGGTCAGCAACGCCTGAGCGCCGCGTCCCCGGTGCACCGACGCCGCACCCGACAAAAAACCCGGTCTGCCAGAGCAGGACCGGGTTTTTTGTTGTCTGCCGGCTGACCCGCTACTTCAGGTCAGCCGGTTCTTGGCCAGCGGCGGGTTCTTGGCGAAGTAGTTGCGGATGCCGGTCAGGATGGCATCGGCCATCTGCTCCTGATAGCGCTCGTCGGTGAGCTTGGCTTCTTCTTCCGGGTTGGAGATGAAGGCGGTCTCGATCAGGATGCTGGGAATGTCCGGAGCCTTCAGCACGGCAAAGCCGGCCTGCTCCACCGCCCCCTTGTGCAGCTTGTTGATACCGCCAATTTCCTTCAGCACCGCATTGCCCACGCGCAGGCTGTCGTTGATCTGCGCCGTGGTCGACAGGTCCAGCAGCACGCTGGCCAGTTGGCGGTCATGGGTCTTGATGTTGCCCCCGCCGATCAGGTCGGCCGAGTTTTCCTTGTTGGCCAGCCAGCGTGCGGCGGTGGAGCTGGCCCCCTTTTCCGACAGGGCGAACACGGAAGAACCGCGCGCCGTCGGCTGCACGAAGGCATCCGCATGGATCGACACGAACAGGTCGGCCTGCACCTTGCGCGCCTTGACCACGCGCTGGCCCAGGGGCACGAAGAAATCGGCGTCGCGAGTCAGCATGACGCGCATGTTGGGGTATTGCTCGATCTTGCGTTTGAGGCGCTTGGCGATGGACAGTACGACGTCCTTCTCGCGGTTGCCGCGCGCGCCGGTGGCACCGGGGTCTTCGCCGCCGTGGCCGGGATCCAGCGCGATGGTGATCATGCGGGTCAGCTGCATGCGCGGCTCGTCCGGCACCACCTTGGGGTTGCGCTCGGTCTTGTCTTCCGGCTGCGGCTTGATCTCGGCCAGCGGGGCCGGATCGGGTTTGGGCGGTGCGGCCGGGGCCTGCGCCAGCGGCGGGGTGGCCGGGCTTTCCTTGTTCCACTCGCCCTTCTGGATGAGGGCGGCGATCGGATCCGGCGGCGCGGCCGGGTACAGGTCGATGACGAAGCGGTATTTGTATTCGCCCACCGGGGCCAGGGTGAAGACCTGCGGCTTGATCTCGTCCTTCAGGTCGAACACCAGGCGCACCACGCTGGGCCGGTTCTGGCCCACGCGTACCTGCTTGATGTAGGGGTCGTTGGGCTGGATCTTGGCGACCAGGTCCTTCAGGGTGCTGTTGAGGTCGATGCCCTCGATGTCCACCACCAGGCGCTCCGGGTTCTTGACCACGAAGTGGGTGACCTTGAGGTCGCTGTCGTTTTCCAGCGTGACGCGGGTGTAGTCCTCGGACGGCCAGACACGCACGGCCAGGATCTGCGAAGCCAGGGCGGGCAGGGGAGTGACGACGGAGACGAACAGCGCGCCGCCGGCTTTGAGGATGGTGCGGCGGGGTTTGGACTTCACAGGGTGGGAGCGAATTTCAGTCGAGCGAGGCATTGATGACCCTTGTCGGACAACGCACGCAATTCTACATCACGACCGTCCCCTGCAAGCGACAGGTTGACGTGTATGTCCGGTGGCGGCAACACCGGATCGCCCTTTTCAGGCCATTCGACGATACAGACGGAGTTTTCGTTGAAATGTTCACGAAAACCGGCATCGAGAAATTCTTCCGGGCTGGCCATGCGGTACAGATCGAAGTGGATGACTGTTACCATGCGGCCTGCGAAGGAAACTTCATAAGGCTCCGCCAGCGTGTAGGTCGGGCTTTTGACCCGTCCCTGGTAGCCCGCCGCGTGCAGCAGGGCGCGCGTGAGCGCGGTCTTGCCGGCCCCGAGGTCGCCGTGCAGGTAGATCGCCAGGCCCGGTGCCAGCACCTGGGCCAGGTCGGCCCCGAGGCGGGCGGTGGCCGCTTCGTCGGGCAGGTGGAGGTGAAGTCGCTGCATGCTCATGCTGTTCTGGGTCATCCGGGATGGTTCGTTACAAGGTTCTAGTCTGAAGGTTCAAGCGCTCATGTCCACTCACCCC